>JAQGMU010000508.1 GCA_028292195.1 Ramlibacter sp.
AAGACCGCGCCACGCTGCGCATCTCGAGCCAGCACATCGCCAACTGGCTGCACCATGGCGTGGTGACCAGGGACCACGTGCTGGAGACCTTCCAGCGCATGGCCGCCGTGGTGGACAGGCAGAACGCCGGCGATCCGGCGTACAAGGCGATGGCGGGCAACTTCGACAAGAGCTATGCATACCGCGCCGCGCTGGACCTCGTGTTCAAGGGCAGGGAGCAGCCGAGCGGCTACACCGAGCCACTGCTGCATGCGTGGCGGCTCAAGGTCAAGGCCGCTGCGTAATGAAGGCGTAGGGTGTGCAGCTTTGCTGCGCACCTCCTGGCGCGAACAGCGCGACACGCCTGGAACACTCACTTACGCATCCGGTGCGCGCGGCGCACGCGCGCGACCATCCAGCGCGTCCCTCGCACCATTCGGCTGTTGCAGCGCTTTCTGCCTTGTCGCGCCGTGGCCTGCTGGCTCTAATCCGGTGAACCTCCGGGGGCCCGCAGAAGTCATGACCGCAGTCACCGCCACCGTCACCCGCAGCATCGGCGAAGCCGCCCGCGCATCCACTCGCCTGCTCGAACGCTGCATCGACCACGCCGTGGCCGAACTGCAGGCCGCGGAGCTGCAGGCGGAAAAGAACGACCAGCGCCGGGACTACGCCGACGCCTGGCGCGAGCTGCTCACGCAGCGCGCAAACTGGACCGCCCGCTTTCCGCAACTGCTGCATGCTGCCTTCGACGCGGCAGCGAGCGGCGCCCGCGCCGAGCCCGCCGCGACCACCCTGCGGCCGTCGTCGCTGACGCTGGTGGCGGAGAACGAGATCGAGCAGACGATCGAATCCTCGCGCCTCACCCAGGAGCTCAACGCGATGCTGGAGCGGCCGCTGGCCGACCTCGATGCGCTCATGAGCAGCGCGCTCGGCCTGGACGTCGTGCAGCCGGAGCGCAACCCGCTGCGGCCCGAAATCTTCGCCCGCACGCTGCGCCAGCTGGTCGGCGAAGGGCGCGGCGAGCCGACCTGGCCGGGGCTGTGGCTGCGGCACATGGCGCGTCCGCTGGCCAAGGAACTGGAGCAGCTGTACCGCGACCAGTCGCACCTGCTGACGCTGGCGCGCGTGCAGGCAGCCGGTTACCGCTTGCGCGGCACGCCCTCCAGGCCCGCGCCGCTGGCCCCAGTGCACGGCGGCACCCAAGCGGGAGCCAACAGCGGTTTCCACAGCGGCCACCCCAGCGGCTTCCATTCCAGCGGCCATGCCGGCCTGGCCAGCGGCCACGGCGCACCGCATGCGGTGGACGGGCCGCGCGCCAGCGGCTCCATGCCCTTGCAAGGGGCCGCTGGCGCGCACATGCCGCAGCCGCAAGGCCTGCCCCTGGGCGAGTTCCTGCAACGCGGCCTGCCGGAGGCCGACCAGGGCCTCGCCTCTTCCTACTACGCCGCGATCGAGGAAGAACTCGCCGCCCTCGAAGCCAGCCAGCACGAAACGCCGTACGACCCGGCACAGGCGCAGCAGTACCTGCACCTGCCGCCGGTGGACCGGCCGCCGCGTCACGTCGGCACCGACAGCCCCTTGCCGCAGGAGATCTGGGGCAGCCTGGCGGCCCCGCGCCAGCGGGCGCTGGTGCGCGGGCGGCTGAAGCAGCAGGCCCGCGAACTGGGACAGGTCTACGCGCTGGAAGTGGTGCGCAAGCTGGTCGACCAGGTGGCGCAGGACCCGCGGCTGCTGGCCCCCGTGCGCGAAGCCATCGTCGGCCTCGAGCCTTCGCTGCTGCGCCTGTCGCAGGCGGCGCCGCGTTTCTTCAGCGACGAGGCGCACCCGGGCCGACGCCTGGTCGAACGCGTGGCCGAGCGCAGCTTCGCCTTCAACGACGAATTCAGCACCGACTTCCAGGCCTTCCTGGCGCCCGTGGGCCAGACCTTGCGGCGCCTGAACGACTTCGATGCCTTCGACGGCGCCGGGCCATTCCGGCTGGCGCTGGCCACGCTGGAAGCCGGTTGGGCGGCGCAGGACGCGCTGGAGGGCGAAAGCCGGCGCAAGGTGCTGGGCGCCGTGGCGTTCGCCGAACAGCGCCAGGCCGAGGCCGATCGCATCGCCGGCGAGCTCGCGCAGCGCGAGGACCTGGCCGGCGCGCACGAAACGATGCGCGATTTCGTGCTGCGGCGCTGGAGCCTGGTGGTGGCGCAGGCCCGGCTGTCCGATCCGCAGCACGGAGTCGATCCGGGCGGCTACGTGGCGCTGGTGAGCGACCTGCTGTGGAGCGTGAACAGCGGGCTGGCGCTGCGCGAACCCGCCCGCGCCTTCGAAACGATTCCGCGCGTGGTGGTCAAGCTGCGCAAGGGCCTGGCCATGCTCGGCGAAGCTCCGGGTGAAAGCGATGCCTTCTTCCACCAGCTGGAGCGGCTGCACAGGCCGGTGCTGAAGCTGCGCGCCAGGCAGCGGCAGGGCGAAGTGCCGTCCGCCGAGCGCAGCGCGCCGCCACCCGCGCAGCCAACTCCGCGCGGACCCGACAAGCTGTGGATGGCCGAAGCGGAACTGCATGCCGCCGGCTTCGAGGACACGCAGCCGTCGGAACATGGCGAGCTGACGGCCCTGGGCGGCGACGCGCCCGCGCCGGAGCAAGCCCTGGGCGATGCCGAGGCCGAGCAGCTGCTGGCCGTGTTGGCGGTCAACAGCTGGGTGGACCTGTTCTCGCGCCAGCAATGGCGCCGCGCCCGGCTGGTCTGGACCTCCGGCAACGGCGCCCTCTTCATGTTCACCAGCCGTGGCAACCGGCCGCATTCGATGACGCGGCGCAGCCTGCAGCGGCTGTTGCGCAACCGCCTGCTGCGGCTGGTGGAAGCCGATGCCGTGGTGCCGCGGGCGCTGGAGACGCTGGCCAGCCAGCGGCTACCATTGGTGCATGCAGCCGCTGCCCACGCGCACTGAACTTCCCGACCCGGGCGCCTGCCCGCTGTGCCGCCAGCCGAACCGCTGCGCGATGGAAGTCGCGCGCGCCAGCGGACGGCCGCCCGAAGCCTGCTGGTGCACCCAGGTGGACTTCAGCGCCGATCTGCTGGCCCGCGTGCCGGCCGAGGCGCAGCGCCTGGCCTGCATCTGCGAGGCCTGCGCCCGCCGCTCAGGGCCGGCGTGAGCGACACCACTTCGCTCGCCGCCCTCAGCGCGCGCCATGGGCCGCGCTACCGCTGGCTGCTGATGCTGTCGGTGATGGTGGGCACCATGGCCTCGATCATGTCGTCGACCGTGGTCAACGTCGCCATTCCGGGCATGAGCCACTACTTCGCGCTCAACCAGGAGCGTGCGCAGTGGGTCTCGTCGGGTTTCATGGTGGCCATGACCGTCTCGATGCTGACCACGCCCTGGCTGCTGTCCCGCTACGGCTATCGCCGCACCTATGCCGGCACCATGCTGCTGCTGATGGCCGGCGGCATCGGCGGCGGCCTGGCCTCGCAGTTTTCGCTGGTGCTGGTGGCGCGGGTGGCCGAGGGCCTGGCTGCCGGCATAGTGCAGCCGATCCCGGCCATCATCATGATGCGCGCCTTCGAGCCGCACGAGCAGGGCCGCGCCAGCGGCCTGTTCGGCATGGGCGTGGTGCTGGCCCCGGCGCTCGGGCCGAGCATCGGCGGCCTGCTGGTCGACTGGTTCGGCTGGCGCTCGATCTTCTTCATGGTGGTGCCGTTCTGCCTGCTCGCCCTCTGGCTGGCCTACCGCTTCGTCCCCACCACCGCGCCCGGCGGCGCGGCGGCACAGCGCGAAGGCGCGCGGCTCGACTGGGTCGGCCTGCTGCTGGGCGCGGGCGGCACGCTGGCCCTGTTGAACGGCCTGCTGGAAGTGCGCGGCGGCAGCCGGCTGCTGGCCGGTGGCCTGCTGCTGCTGGCGGTGGCAGCCTTCGCGGCGCTGATCGCGTGGCTGCGCCAGGCCCAGCGCAGCGGGCGCGAGGGCCTCCTGAACCTCGCGGTGTTCGGCTACCGCATCTACGCCTACGGCAGCCTGGTGGCCTTCATCTACGGCATCGCGCTGTTCGGGTCGACCTACCTGCTGCCGGTGTTCATGCAGCTGGGGCTGGAGCTGCCCGCCTCGCACGTGGGCACCATCCTGCTGCCCTCCGGCATCGTGCTGGCCTTCACCATCGGGCTCGCCGGCCGGCTGACGCGCCGCGTGCCCACCAACGTGATGGTCGGCGGCGGGCTGGCGCTGCTGGCCGCGTCCTTTGCGTTGATGCCCACGGTGAACCTGGGAACGCCCCTGTGGCTGCTGGTGGCCTGGGCGATCCTCGGGCGCATCGGCCTGGGCTTCGTGCTGCCGTCGCTCAACATCGGCGCCATGCGGCCGCTGGCCAGGGAGCTGATTCCGCAGGGTGCCAGCGTCATCAACTTCCTGCGCATGCTGGGCGGCGCCGCCGGCGTCAGCCTGTGCGCCATCGTGCTGGAGTGGCGGCTGGCGGCGCACGGCGCCAGCCTCTCCGGCAAGACCAGCGCGGCGCGGCTGGCGGCCTTCGACGACTCGTTCCTGATGCTGGCGGCGATCTGCGCCGTGGCGGTGCTGGCCGCCTGGCAGTTGCGCGGCGGCCCCCAAGGCGACCCGCCTGCCCAATAATCGTTGCCATGTGCCAGCTCCTGGGGATGAACAGCAACACGCCGACCGACGTGACGTTCAGCTTTGCAGGTTTCGCCCAGCGCGGTGGCCGCACCGACCACCACGAGGACGGCTGGGGCATCGCCTTCTTCGAGGGCCTGGGGCTGCGCCATTTCGTCGACCACCAGCCGGCCTGCGATTCGCCGGTGGCCGAACTGATCCGCCGCTACCCGATCAAGAGCCGCAATGTCATCGCCCACATCCGCAAGGCGACGCAGGGCGAGGTGGCGCTGCAGAACTGCCACCCGTTCGTGCGCGAGCTCTGGGGCCGCTACTGGGTGTTCGCCCACAACGGCGACCTGCAGGACTTCCAGCCGCGGCTGCACGCCAGCTTCCGCCCGGTGGGCAGCACCGACAGCGAGCGCGCCTTCTGCTGGCTGCTGCAGGAAATGTCGAAGTCGCATGCGGGCGTGCCGAGCGTGGAGGAACTGACGCTGACCTTGCGCGAACTGGTCCCGTCCATCGCCAGGCACGGCCGCTTCAATTTCCTGCTGTCCAACGGCGATGCCCTGTGGGCGCATTGCTCCACCAACCTGTACTACGTGGAGCGCAAGCACCCGTTCACCCATGCCCACCTGGCCGATGAAGACCTGAGCATCGACTTCGCCCAGCACACCTCGCCCGAGGACAAGATCGCGGTCGTGGTGACGGCGCCACTCACCGTCAACGAAACGTGGACGCAGTTCCAGCCGGGTGAGCTGAAGGTATTCGTGGGCGGGGAAGTACGCGGTTGAGCTTGGGCCTGGCCCGGTTATAAAGCCGGCCATGACTCTTGCCCTTGCATCGCGCTCACTGCGCCAAGCCTTCGTCGCCATCGCCTGGGCCCTGGCGGCCGCGTCCTTGCAGGCCGCGCCCCAGCCGCTGGAGGCCTTCTTCCAGAACCAGGCCTTCACCCGCGCCAGGCTGTCGCCCACCGGCCGCCACGTCGCCGTCGGCGTGACCCCCAAGGGCGGCCGTACGCAGCTGGTGGTGCTGGAGACGGGGACACTCAAGGCGAAGGCCATTGCCTCGCCCAAGGACGCCGACATCTACCAGTTCGAATGGGTCAACGACGACCGCCTGGTGTTCAACGTCGTGAGCATGGAGACCCCGCAGGGAGAAAACTTCCTGGGCCCGGGCCTGTACGCCGTGCAGCGCGACGGCACCGACTTCCGGCAACTGGTCGACCGCTTCCAGCCCTGGGTCCGCGAGATGGGCGAGGCCAAGCTGCTGGACTTCTTCACTGAACTGCACGCCACCACCCGGAACAAGGATTCCGACGCGGTATTCGTGACGCATGCCCAGTTCAACGCCGACCACGATTTCTACAACTACCAGCTGCTGCGGCTGGACACGCGCACCGGCCGCGCCACGCCGCAGTCCAGCCCGGGCTTCGTGAACGAATGGCTGGTCGACCAGAACGACGTGCCGCGCGTCGCCGTCACGGCCGAAAAGGCCAGCGCCGCCCTGCGCGGGCTCGACCGCGCCTCCGGGAAGTGGGAGAGCCTGATGGAGTTCGACCGCTTCACGGGCGGCGGCATGGAGCCGGTGGGTTTCGCGCCGGATGGAACGCTCTTCGTCACGGCGCGCCCGGGGCGGGACAAGCGGGCGCTGTACCGGTTCGACCTGGCAACGCGCCAGTTGGAGAACGAGCCGCTGGTGACGCTGCCCGACAACGATTTCGAGGGCGAATTGCTGCAGGACGCGAAGCAGCTGCTCGGCGTGCGCTTTCTCGCCGACGCGAAGTCCACCGTCTGGTTCGACGCTCGCATGAAGGAGGTCCAGGCGAGGGTCGACAAGCTGCTGCCCGCCACCGTCAACCTCATCGATCCGCCTGTGCGGCCGGAGGTGCCGTTCGTGCTGGTCCAGGCCTACTCGGACGTCGATCCCGGCCGCTTCCTCTTGTTCGACACCGCCAGCGGCAAGCTGACCGAGGTCGGCTCCGTGCAGCGCGAAATCGATGCGCGCCAGATGGCGCCCATGGATCTGGTGCGCTACCCGGCCCGCGACGGCCTGCGCATCCCGGCCTGGCTCACCGTGCCCAAGGGCGGCAAAGGCCGCAAGCTGCCGCTGGTGGTCATGGTGCACGGCGGGCCCTGGGTGCGGGAGGAGTGGGAATGGCGTGCCGACACGCAGTTCCTGGCGTCCCGCGGCTATGCGGTGCTGGAGCCGGAATTCCGTGGCAGCACGGGCTGGGGCTACAGCCATTTCCGCAAGAGCTTCAAGCAGTGGGGGCTGGCGATGCAGGACGACATCGCGGACGCGGCGCGCTGGGCCATCGCGCAAGGGATCGCCGACCCGGAGCGCATCTGCATCGCGGGCGCCAGCTACGGCGGTTACGCGACGCTCATGGGGCTGGTGCGCGACCCCGACCTGTTCAAGTGCGGCGTGGCCTGGGCCGGCGTGAGCGATATCGGGCTGAAGTACGACGTCAACTGGAGCGACACGCCGGCTGAATACCGCGCCTATGGCATGCCGGTCCTGATCGGCGACCAGAAGCAGGACGCGGACCAGCTGAAGGCGACCTCGCCGCTACAGCAGGCAGCGCGCATCAAGCAGCCGCTGCTGCTGGCGCACGGGAGCTCCGACCGGCGCGTTCCCATCGTGCACGGCGTCAGGTTGCGAGACGCGGTGGCAAAGACGAACCCCAACATCGAATGGGTGGAATACAAGGACGAGGGCCACGGCTGGAAGCTGGTTCCCAACCGCATCGACTTCTGGACCCGCGTCGAGAAGTTCCTGCAGAAGAACATCGGCGGCTCAAGCCCGCAGTGACGTCCCCGCATTCACCGCCTCTTCCAGCGCATCCACGAACATCTTCGGCACGTCGAACCCCGTCTGCTGCGTGATTTCCTGGAAGCAGGTCGGGCTGGTGACGTTGATCTCGGTCAGGCAGGAGCCGATCACGTCCAGGCCGATCAGCAGCAGCCCGCGCTGGGCCAGCCGCGGGCCTATGGCCTCCGCGATCTCCAGGTCGCGCTCCGACAGCGGCTGCGCCACGCCCTTGCCGCCGGCCGCCAGGTTGCCGCGGATCTCGCTGCCCTGCGGGATGCGCGCCAGGCTGAAAGGCACGGCCTTGCCGCCGATCACCAGCACCCGCTTGTCGCCGGCCACGATCTCCGGCACGAAGCGCTGGACCATGATGGTCGTCGTGCCCTCGTGGTTCAGCGTCTCGATGATCGAACCCAGGTTCAGGCCGTCGGGCCCGACACGGAAGATGCCCATGCCGCCCATGCCGTCGAGCGGCTTGAGGATGATCTCGCCGTGCTCCTGGTGGAAACGCTTCACCTCGTCGGCCCGGCGCGTCACCAGCGTGGGGCTGGTGAACTGCGGGAACTCCATGATCGCCAGCTTCTCCGGGTGGTCGCGCAGCGCGGCCGGCTTGTTGAACACGCGCGCGCCCTCGCGCTCGGCCTGCTCCAGCAGGTGGGTGGCGTAGAAGTACTCGCTGTCGAACGGCGGGTCCTTGCGCATGATCACCGCGTCGAAGGCATGCAGCGCCCGGGTTTCGATGCGGTTCTCGCGGAACCAGTCGTCCTCGGTGCCGGTCAGCGTGATGTCGCGCACCTGCGCCTGCACGACGCCGCCCGAACGCCAGCTCAGGTGGCGCGGCTCGCAGGCGGCGATGCGGTGGCCGCGCCGCTGCGCCTCCCGCATCATCGAGAAGGTGGTGTCCTTGTAGGTCTTGAAGGCTTCGAGGGGATCGGCAACGAAAAGGATGTTCATCGGCAGGACGCGGGGTTAGCGCCGTACTGTTGCACAAAACGGCGTCGGGCATCCTCGCGCGGCGGGATTGCCCCACGGGAGATGGTGGGGTCGCTGCGCGAACCCACCCTACCTGGCCGGGATGTCCCACGTTACTGGCCGGGATGCCTCACGTTACTGGCCGGGATGCCTCACGTAGGGTGGGTTGCCGCAGGCACCCCACCGTTACGGTTCCGCCCGCCCGAAGCGCAGCGTGCCATCGCGCAAGCGCGAAAAGCGCAGCGACACCATGTCGTGCAGGTAGTTCTGCAGCATGCGCCACGGCTTGCGTTCACCCTGCCGCGGCAGCACCGCGGCGGCGCGCTGGATGTAGCCGGAACTCAGGTCGAGCGCGGGCCGCGTTTCGCCCCGCGGACCCGCCTGCACCGGCACGCAGAAGTCCTCGCCATGCGCGCGCATGTGGTTCAGCACGCGACAGACGTAGCGCGCGATCAGCTCCGCCTTCAGCGTCCACGAAGCATTGGTGTAGCCCATGGCCAGCGCCAGGTTGGGCACGCCTTCGCACATCGCGCCCCTGTAAGCCACGCGCTGCGAAAGGTCGACCGGCTCGCCATCGACCGTCAGGCGGGTGCCGCCCAGCATCTGCAGCTTGAGCCCGGTGGCGCTGATGATGATGTCGGCCGGCAGCTCCGCGCCGGAGGCAAGCGTGATGCCCGTGGGCGTGAAGCGTGCGATCTCGTCGGTGACGATGGAGGCGCGGCCGGTGCCCAGCGCCTTGAACAGGTCGGCGTCGGGCACGATGCACAGGCGCTGGTCCCAGGGCGCATAGCGCGGCAGCAGGTGGCGGTCGACGTCGAAACCGGGCAAGCGCCGGCGCGCCGCGCCCAGCAGCAGGCGCTGGAAGGCCATGGGCCGGCGCCGCGCGAACTGGAACAGCGCCATCGCCAGCAGGATGTTCTTCCAGCGCACCAGCCGGTAGGCCAGGGCGCGCGGCAGGACACGCTGCAGCGCGGCGCCGACGCTGTCGCGCGCCGGCAGCGCCACGATCCAGCTCGGTGAGCGCTGCAGCATGGTGATGTGGGCGGTGCGCGCGGCCATCTCCGGCACCAGCGTCACGGCGGTGGCGCCGCTGCCGATCACCACCACCCGCTTGCCGCCGTAATCCAGCTCCTCGGGCCAGTGCTGCGGATGCACGATGGCGCCGCGGAACTCGTCCTGCCCCGGGAACACCGGCGCGTGCCCCTGCGCGTAGTCGTAATAGCCGCTGCAGAAGAACAGGAAGCGGCAACTCAGCTGCCGCTCGCCGGCCGCCGTGGCGACGGTGACCGTCCAGCGCGCCTGCGGCGTGCTCCACTGCGCCGCGGTCACCCGGTGGCCGAAGCGGATGCGGCGATCGATGCCGTTCTCGCGCGCCGTGTCCTGGACGTAGTCGCGGATCGCCGGGCCGGCGGCCATGATGCGCTCGCTGGTCCAGGGCCGGAAGCTGTAGCCGAGCGTGAACATGTCGGAATCAGAGCGCACGCCGGGATAGCGAAACAGGTCCCAGGTGCCGCCGATGGCAGTGCGTGCCTCCAGCAGCACGAAGCTGCGGTCCGGGCAGTGGGCCTGCAGGTGCCAGGCGGCAGCGATGCCGGAGAGACCGGCGCCCACCACGACGACGTCCAGTTCCTCCATCGGAATCAGGCCTGGGCCGTGCGCCGCTGCTGCTCGCGCTGCCTTGCGCGGCGGGCGCCACGCACCACCAGCACCTGGTAGGCGGGGCCCAGCAGGCGCACCAGCAGGTCGGCCCAGCGCGCGTCGCGCCCCACCAGCACGCGGCGCGCATTGCGCTGCACGCCGGCCAGCACCTGGCGCGCCGCCTCCTCGGGCGACGTGCGCTGGATCAGGCGCTGGCCTTCGGCGCGGAAGGCCTGGGCATCCATGCCGGTGAAGGCCTCGATGTCGGGCGCGATCCGCTGCGAGGCGACGATCCGCGTTGCGATCCCGCCGGGCAGCACGCAGGTGACGCCGACCGGCGCGCCCTGCAGCTCCAGCTCCAGCCGCAGCGCCTCGGTGTAGCCGCGCACGGCGAACTTGGCGGCGTTGTAGGCCGCCTGGGTCGGCATCGCCAGCATCCCGAACACGCTGGAGACGTTGACGACGTGGCCGTCGCCGCTGGCGCGCAGGTGCGGCAGGAAGGCCTGGGTGCCATGCACCACGCCCCAGAAGTTGATGCCCATCAGCCAGGCGAAGTCGGCAGGCCGCACCGTTTCCGCCATCACCGCCATGGCCACGCCGGCGTTGTTGATCACGAGGTTGACCTGGCCGTGCTCGGCCCGGCAGGCGTCGGCCCAGGCGAAGACGGCGTCGCGGTCGGCGACGTCGACCGCGGCGGTGGTGCAGCGTTGGCTGCCGGCCGGGAGCAGGCGGACGGTTTCCTGCAGGCCCGCGGCGTCGATGTCGCACAGGGCCAGCGCGGCGTCGCGCCGGGCCAGCTCGATCGCCAGAGCGCGGCCGAGGCCGGAGCCGGCGCCGGTGATGGCGGCGACCTTGCCGTTGAATGAATGCATGCGCGGCGCTCCTGTAGGCTGGGTTCGCGCAGCGACCCCAGCGCTGGGGTGCGCGATGCGCAACCCAGCCTACAGCAGAAGCACTTCCCCGGCTAGATCTCGACTTTGGAGCCCAACTCCACCACGGAGTTGCTCGGGAGGTTGAGGAACTCCGCCGCCGCGCCGGCGTTGTGGTGCATCTGGGCGAACAGCTTTTCGCGCCACTGCGCCATGCCGCCGCCGATGGTGGGCACCACCACGTCGCGCGACAGGAAGTAGCTGGTGGTCATGGGATCGAGCTCGCAGCCGCGGGTGCGCACGTGCTCCAGCGCGCGCGGCACGTCGGGGTCGTTCTTGAAGCCGTAATGCAGGATCACCTGCCAGCAGTCGTGGCCCAGCGACTCGATCTCGGCCCGCTTGTCCAGGCCGACCCACGGCACTTCGTGGTTGCGCACGGTGACGAACAGGTTGTGCTCGTGCAGCACCTTGTTGTGCTTCAGGTTGTGCAGCATCGCGTTGGGCACGGTGCCGGGCTCGGCCGTCAGGAAGACGGCGGTGCCGGGCACGCGCAACGGCGGCGCCGCGAACACCGACTCCAGGAAACTTTGCAGGTCGATCGCGTCGGAGCGCAGCTTCTCGTTCAGGATCTGGCGGCCGCGCTTCCACGTCATCATCAGCGTGAACACCATGCCGCCGATCATCAGCGGGAACCAGCCGCCGTCCACCAGCTTCAGCAGGTTCGAGGCGAAGAAGGTGACGTCGACCAGGAAGAACCAGCCGGTGGCGGCAACGCACAGCCACAGCGGGTATTTCCAGCCGTAGCGGATGACGAAGAAAGTGAGCGTGGTGGTGATCAGCATGTCCAGCGTCACGGCGATGCCGTAGGCCGAGGCCAGGTTGCTGGAGGAGCGGAACATCACCACCGCGATGACGATGGCGACGAACAGGCCCCAGTTCACCGCCGGCAGGTAGATCTGGCCGGTGTCGCGCACGCTGGTGTGCTGCACGTTCAGCCGCGGCAGGTAGCCCATCTGCACCGCCTGCTTGGTGACGCTGAAGGCGCCGGTGATCAGCGCCTGCGAGGCGATCACCGTGGCCGCGGTCGCCAGCACCACCAGCGGCAGCAGGGCCCAGTCGGGCGCCATCATGTAGAACGGGTTCTTCACCGCCTCCGGCCGCGCCAGCAGCAGCGCGCCCTGGCCGAAGTAGTTGAGCGTCAGGCACGGCATCACCACGCTGAACCAGGCCAGGCGGATCGGCTTCTTGCCGAAGTGGCCCAGGTCCGCATACAGCGCCTCGGCCCCGGTGACGCACAGCACCACGGCGCCCAGGATGATGAAGGTGGTGCCCGGCTGCTGCCACATGAAGCGCACCGCGTAGAACGGGCTGAGCGCC
>JAQGMU010000516.1 GCA_028292195.1 Ramlibacter sp.
GCCGAAGTCCCGCATGGCCTGCTGCATGCTGCGGGAATCGGTCATGATTGTTCGCTGTGCACCAGCTCGAACACCACCGAGCCGAGGTCGGTCTTGGTGATGGCGCCGCGCTGCTCGGTGTGGGCGGCCTGGCTTTCGACGAATTCCATGCCCAGCGCCCGCAGCGCCCGCACGGCGGCCAGCACGTCGGGCACGCCCAGCCCGATGCGGTGCAGGCGCTCGCGGTTGTCCAGCGAATCCGGTTCCGGCTCGATGATCTGCAGCATGAAGCGATTGCCCGGCTGCAGTGCCGGCGCCCGCAGCAGCTTGCCGGCCGGCATGATGCCGAAGCGCTGCTCGTCGGGAATCAGGCTGGTGCCGAACAGCGTCGAGTAGAACTCGATCCAGTCGTAGCTGCGGCCGGCGCCTATGTACTGCACGATGCCGAAGAAGTGGATGCCGGCAACGGCGGGCGGCTTGGGGTCCACCGACGGGATGGGCACGAAGTCGACGTCGTAGATCGAGAACTCGTCATACCGGTCGACGAAATGGATGCGGCTGCCGCCGACGCCGTGGATGGCCGGGATGTTGAGCTCCATTGCCTCCGGGTGCGTCGGCACCTCCCAGGCGCCGCGTTCCAGCACGTACTGGTAGGCGGCGCGGGCGTCGCGCACGCGCACCGCCACGGCGGCGATGGTCGGCGTTTCCGGCAGGGCGCTCTCGCCCTCGGCGTCCGGAGGGTGCGCGTTGACCACGATGTTGAGGCCGCCCTGGCGATACAGCAGCACTTCGCGCGAGCGGTGCCGCGCCACCGGCCGGAAGCCCATCATCTCCAGCACCTGGCCCAGCGCCTGCGGCTTGCCGGTGGCGAACTCGATGAACTCGATGCCGTCCAGGCCGATGATGTTGGCCTCGTCGCTGAACGAGTCCAGCAGCGGCTCGCGCGCATGTTCGGGATGGAGCAGCAGGTCGCTCATGGCGGGTCCTTCAGTACTGGAGGCGGGCCACCGCGCGCAGGTTTTCCGCGGTCGTGGTCGGGAAGCCGAAGAATTCCAGGTAGGCGGGGATCTGCTCGAACAGCATGTCCGAACCGACCTGCACGCGGCAGCCGCGCGCCTGGGCGGCAGTGAGGAAGGCCGTCATCTCGGACTTCATCACCACCTCGCCGACGAAAGTGCGGGCGTCGAGCCGGTCCATGGGCATCGGCAGCGGGTCGCCGGGGTTCATGCCGAGCGGCGTGGCGTTGACCACCAGGTCGAAGCCGGCCGGGTCGTTGCTGCCGGTGCTCACCTCGATGGCGGGGTAGTGGGTGCGCAGGCGCGCGGCCAGCGCCTCGGCGGACTCCGCGTGCACGTCGTACAGCGCGATGGCGCCGATGCCGGCGGCCGCCAGCGACGCCGCGATGGCCGAGCCGACGCCGCCGCTGCCGGCCACCAGCACGCGCGCGCCCTGCAGCTGCAGGCCCTTGCGCTGCACGCCGCGCACGAAGCCGGCGCCGTCGAACATGTCGCCGACCAGCCGGCCATCGGCGCCGCGCTTGACCGCGTTGCAGGAGCCGGCCACCTTGACGGTGGGCGTGACTTCGTCGAGCAGGTCGACCACGCTCACCTTGTGCGGCATGGTGATCAGCGCGCCGCGGATGTTCTCCAGCGTGAACAGGCCGGCCAGCACGGCGGCGAAATTGTCGGGGCGGCACCCCATGGGCACCACCACCGCGTTCACCCCCACCGACTCGAAGTAGGGGTTGTAGATCATCGGCGCCTTGAACGAGTGCGTCGGGTAGCCCAGGTGGGCGATGAACTCGGTGTGGCCGTTGATCAGCATGGTGGGGTGAACGCGGGCGTTCCTCGCTTCAGGCAGCGCTGCCATTTTCCCGGGTGCGCACCAGCCCGTCCAGTGCGATCAGGTAGCCCTGCACGCCGAAGCCGACAATGATGCCGGCGGCGGCGGGGGAAATGTAGGAGTGGTGCCGGAACGCCTCGCGCGCATGCACGTTGGAGATGTGGCACTCGATCACGGGCAGGCCGTCCACGCCCTTGATGGCGTCGTGCAAGGCCACCGAGGTGTGGGTGAAGGCGCCCGGGTTGAACACGCAACCCAGGGCCGAGCCTGCCTTCCACAGCCGTCCGTACTCCTGGATCTTGTCGATCAGGGCCCCTTCCCAGTTGCTCTGGAAGCACTCGAGCTCGTAACCCCGGCGCTCGCATTCGGCGCGGCACATGGCCTCGACGTCCGGCAGCGTGGTCGTGCCGTACTGGGCCGGTTCGCGCGTGCCCAGCAGGTTCAGGTTGGGTCCGTTGAGGACGAGGATCTTCTTCATGGGGACAGGGCTCCTGGCATTGACGCTACGCTTACTTGCGGGCTTTTTCCAGCTCGGCCATCATGGCCTTCACCGTGGCTTCGCCGGCGGTGACGCTGTGCTTGGCGATCACCGGCTTCATCTTGTCGCGCAGCTTCGCCAATTCGGCGGGCGGCAGCTCGCTGATCTCCATGCCGCCCTTGCGCAGGTCTTCCAGGCCGCTTTGCAGCTGGGCACGCGACTGGGTGCGCTGGTACTGGATCGATTCACGGGCGGCGTCCTGCAGGATCTTCTGGTCCGCGGGTGCCAGCGTGTCCCAGAACTTCTTGCTGACCACGACCGACTGCGGGTTGTACTGGTGGTTGGTCAGTGTCATGTACTTCTGCACTTCGTACAGCTTGGCGCCCTTGATCGTCGCGACCGGGTTCTCCTGGCCGTCGATCGCATGCTGCTCCAGCGCGGCATACACCTCGGGGAAGGGCAGCGGCGTCGGGTTGGCGCCGAGCGCGGTCACCCAGTCGACGTTGATGGGGTTGGGAATGACGCGCAGCTTCAGGCCGGCAATGTCTTCCACCTTGGTGATCGGGCGCTTGCTGTTGGTGATCTCGCGAAAGCCCAATTCGTAGTAGCCCAGGCCGACCAGGCCTTTTTCTTCCAGCTTCCTGTGCATGGCGACGCCGAACGGGCCGTCGACCACCGCGTCGGCTTCCTTGGCGTTGCCGAACAGGAAGGGGAAGTCGTAGATCGCGAAGTCCTTGACCAGGCTGGCGAAGATGCCCGAGTTCATCGAGGCCATCTCCAGCGTGCCGCCCTGCAGGGAGGACACGTTGGCCTGGTCGCTGCCCAGCGCGCCGCCCGGGAACACGTTGACCTTCATCTTGCCGCCGGACTTGGCCTCCACCAGCGCGGCGAACTTCTCCATGCCCGAGACGATCGGGTGGCCCTTGACGTTCTGGTTGGCGAACTTGATGGTCCGGGTCTGCGCCTGGGCGAGGCCGAAGGCGGCGACGGCCAGGGCGGCCACCAGGGTCTTGAGGAACAGTCGTTTCATGCTTGTCGTCTCCTTTTGAAATTTGGAAAGAAATCAGCCGTAGAACCAGCGGGCCGGCACCATCACCAGCTGCGGGAAGAACACCATCAGGAACATGACGGCGAACTGGGCCACCATGAAGGGCCAGACGCCCTTGGTCACTTCGTCCATGCTCACCTTGCCGACCCCGGCCACCGTGGAAAGCACCGTGCCGACCGGCGGCGTGATCAGCCCGATGGCGTTGTTGATCATGAACAGCACGCCGAAGTAGACCGGGTCGATGCCGGCGGCCTTGACCAGCGGCATCAGCACCGGCGTCAGGATCAGGATGGTGGGCGTCATGTCCATTGCCGTGCCGACCACCATCGTCAGCACCATGATCGCGCACATCAACAGGGTCGGGCTCTTGAGCAGCGGCTCCAGCAGCGACACCACTTCGGCGGGCAGGTTGGCAACCGTGATCATCCAGGCCGACACCATGGCGGCGGCCACCAGGAACATGATCACCGCCGTGGTCCGCGCCGCGGCTTCGAACAGGCCGTAGAGCTGCGACAGCTTCAGCTCCTTGTAGATCACGGTGGAGACGAACAGGGCGTAGACGGCGGCCACCACGGCAGCTTCGGTCGGCGTGAACACGCCGAACTTCAGGCCGAACACCACGATCATCGGCAGCACCAGGGCGAAGGTGGCGTCCTTCAGCGAAGTGAACACCTCGATCTTGCTGGCGCGCGGGGCCGGCTGGATGTCCTCCTTGCGCACCAGGATCCACCAGGTGATCCACAGCGCCGCGCCCAGCATCAGGCCGGGCACGATGCCCGCCATGAACAGCTTGGAGATCGACACGTTGGCAGCCACGCCGAAGACGACGAAGCCGATCGAAGGCGGGATGATGGGGGCGATGATGCTGGCCGCCGACAGCAGGCCGGCGGAGCGGGCCGTCTTGTAGCCGGCGCGGTTCATCATCGGCAGCAGCAGCGCGGCCAGCGCCGCGGCGTCGGCGACCGCCGAACCGGACAGCGCCGCCATGATGATCGCCGCCATGATGGCGACGTAGCCCAGGCCGCCGCGCACGTGGCCCACCAGCGTCATGGCGAAGTTGACGATGCGGCGCGACAGGCCGCCTGCGTTCATGATCTCGCCGGCCAGCATGAAGAAGGTCACGGCCAGCAGCGGAAAGCTGTTGGCGCCCTCGATGGTGTTCTGCGCCAGGATCTGGGCGTCGAACATGTCCATGTGCCACATCAGGGCGGCGCCG
>JAQGMU010000657.1 GCA_028292195.1 Ramlibacter sp.
CCAGTTCGCTGGCAGCGAAATGCCCTCAAGGATTTGAGCGGGCGAGGCGTCGTACCAGAAATTTGTGCCGAGCTTCTCGATCTTCGCGGCAACTGCGCGGGCCACGTCTGCATCGAGATAGGCGACTTTCTTCGAGTCGTAGAACGCCGGGATCGGAACACCCCATGAGCGCTGGCGACTGATGCACCAGTCGGGGCGCGATTCAACCGCACCGCGGATGCGGGCTTCGCCCCAACCTGGGATGAATTGTACTTCTTTAATCGCGTGTAGCGCTGTCGCGCGAGGCGTCGCGGGTGTTTGAGCGGTCGTTGACGCGCCTTCCTTCGAACGATCGAGCGAGACAAACCACTGGTCGACTGCGCGGAAAATGATGGGCGTTTTCGAGCGCCAGCAGTGCGGATAGCTGTGCGGGTATTTCGCTTTGGCGAGGAGAGCACCGGCCGTTGCCAGTTTCTTAAGCACCGCAAGATTTGCCGGAGAAGGCCGCTTGGCTTCGAGATCTTCAACGGTCTCGAGCGTCGTTAGGCCCACCAAGTCCGCCGGCACTTTGCCATCATCGAGGTATTTGCCGTCGTCGCCGACTGGGCAGTAGATCTGCAGGCCGTATTTCAAGCCGGTCAGATAATCGTCGGCACCGTGACCCGGTGCGGTGTGCACGGCGCCGGTGCCACTTTCAGTCGTGACGTAGTCCGCGAGTACGACCGGAGACGCGCGGTCGATGAAAGGATGGCGAGCCTGCAACTTCTCTAGCGACTTGCCGGGCATCGTTTGCACGACGGTGGGAGCAGAAGGGAATTTTGCAGAAGCCGATACCTGCTCGAGCAAAGCTTGCGCTACGATGATGCGCTCGCCGCCGAGATCAGCCACCACGTAGTCCACATCCGGATGCACCGCGATTGCGAGATTGGCCGGGATCGTCCACGGTGTGGTGGTCCAGATGACAATCGAGAGTGGCTTGTCGTGGGGAAGATTGAACTTTGCCGCTTCCGCTGCCGGAACACTGAACTTCACCCAGATCGCGATCGAAACATGGTCTTTGTACTCGATTTCGGCTTCGGCGAGGGCGGTTTCGAAGGGAATCGACCAATAGACCGGTTTCTTGCTGCGGTAGACCAGCCCCTGTTCAACGAAGGCCGCGAAGGTGCGGAGGATGTCAGCTTCGAAAGCCGGAGCCTTGGTCTTATATTCGTTTTTCCAATCGGCCAGGATACCGATGCGTTTAAACTGCTTCGTCTGGGTCCCGATCCAGGATTCGGCAAACGCATCGCAGCGCGCGCGCAGCTCTGCCGTCGTGACGGTTTCGTTCTTTTCGCGGATTTCACGGGCGACCTTTTGCTCGATGGGCAGGCCGTGACAGTCCCAGCCCGGCACATATGGCGTTCGAAACCCGCGCATCGATTTGTACCGAAGAATGAGATCCTTGAGCGTCTTGTTCAGCGCAGTGCCGATATGGACGTCCCCGTTGGTGAAAGGGGGCCCGTCGTGCAGGACGAAAACCTTACCGCTCGCCTCGTTCTTGCTTTGGATGGCGTCGTAGAGAGCGATCTTTTCCCAGTGAGCCACCCGACCCGGCTCGCGTTGCGCAAGGCCCGCACGCATCGGGAAATCTGTTTTTGGAAGCTGAAGAGTATCTTTCAGGTCGAGGGCCATGCCAAAGAAAAGTGGGCGAGGGTACGGGGGGGCGGAGGTGAGTCAAGGCGCCCGTCTACCCGTCTTTTTTTGCAAAAGCGGACATTCTTTTGCGAGGTAGCCGCGGCTCTTGCGCCACAGCCAGGAGCTTCTCCGCACCAAATTTGGTGCTCAAGGCGACTCAAACAACGGAGGCCGCACGCCGAGCGAGGCTTTCGCCGGCCAATAAACACGAGGGAAGAGCGATGCCGTCGCGAGCCTGTCCACCAATAAAAAGGCCGGGGTGTGCATGTTCGACCGTTGAAATCGCACCGAGATACTGCTCGTAACCGAGGTTGTATTGCGGGATCGCGCGGGGCCAGAACGTGTGTCGAACAAACACCGGATCACCGGTCACGCCGAGCAGGCTGGACAAGTCCTCCCGAACGACGGTGAGAAGTTGATCAGTCGGCAACGCAGCGAGTTCGGGTCGTCGGGTACCGCCCACCATCACCGTGAGTGCAACGTGTCCCGCAGGTGCGCGATGGTCGAACACCGACGAGGAGAAGAGTATGCCTAAGACCGATCGCTTTTCCGCGGCCGGCAACAAGACCCCAAAACCGTCGAGCGCATGTTTCACCTGCTCCCGCCGAAAACCAAGAAAGAGCGAGGACACCGGCGCATGCTCCACCGCGTCCAATGCTGCCAGCGGCCGCTCGCCCAGCGCCCCGATGCGCAGTTGAGCGAGGGCAGGGGCCGGTAGCGCGACGATGATCCCGTCGAACGACTGCGTGTGCGTATCGGATTCGTCATGCCATACGACATTCCATTTCGGTCCGGGAAGCAGACTATCGAGTGTCGCGTTGAGCGTGATCGCGCCGCGCGGAACTCCCGCTGCGAGCGCGTCGGTCACCGTCTGAAGTCCGTTTTGGAAGGAAAAGATCGTCGGTTTGGCTTCGCCACGGCTTTTCC
>JAQGMU010000537.1 GCA_028292195.1 Ramlibacter sp.
TGGCGTCCGGTGGCGCGGGCGCCCCGGGCGCGGCCCGCCGTGCCGCCGCCCTGGGCGAGGTCATCGTGCCCAGCGCCGGCAATCCCTGCGCCGTGGCCATGTCTGGGTTTCCCCGCGGCAGCGGCGAGAAGGCGCCCGCCGGCGGAAAAGGCGACAAGGGCGGCCGGGACGGCCGCAAACCGGGCGCCGCGCGCGCCACCGCCGGTTGAAACCGGAAGGCCGCCATGCAACTGCCTGAAATTTCCATCCGCCGCCCGGTGTTCGCGACGGTGCTGTCGCTGCTGGTGCTGCTGGTGGGCGCCGTCAGCTTCACCCGGCTGTCGGTGCGCGAGTACCCCAAGATCGACGAGCCGGTGGTCACCGTCAGCGTCAAGTACGCCGGCGCCTCGGCCGAGGTGATCGAGTCGCAGGTGACCAAGCCGCTGGAGGATTCCATTGCCGGCATCGACGCGGTCGACGTCATCACCTCGATCAGCCGGCCCGAGCAGGCCCAGATCTCGGTGCGCTTCCGGCTGGAGAAGGACGCCGACACGGCGGCTGCGGAGGTGCGCGACCGCACCTCGCGCGTGCGCAACCGGCTGCCGCAGGCCATCGACGAGCCGGTGATCGCCAAGGTGGAAGCCGACGCCTTCCCGGTGATCTGGCTGGCCTTCACCAGCGACACGCTCAATCCGCAGCAGATCAACGACCTGGTCAACCGCATCGTCAAGCCGCGGCTGCAGACGGTGACCGGCGTCGCCGACGTCCGCATCTTCGGCGAGCGCAAGTACGCCATGCGGGTCTGGCTCGACGCCGACAAGCTGGCCGGCTACCGCCTGACCACCCAGGACGTGGAAGATGCGATCCGGCGCAGCAACCTCGAGGTGCCGGCCGGGCGCATCGAGTCCCAGCAGCGCGAATTCAGCGTCACCTCGCAGACCGACCTGCTGCGGCCGGGCCAGTTCAGCGAGATCGTCATCAAGAGCGTGAACGGCTTTCCGGTGAAGATCCGCGACGTCGCGCGGGTCGAGGAAGGGCCCGCCGACGTCCGCAGCGCCGCCCGCCTGAACGGCCGCTACGCGATCTCGGCCGGCGTGATCCGCCAGGCCACCGCCAACCCCCTGACCCTGTCGCAGGGCGTGCGCGACATGATCCCGAAGCTCAAGCAGGACCTGCCGGCCGACATCAGCATCGACGTCGCCAACGACAACTCGGTGTTCATCGACCGCTCGGTGAAGAACGTCTACCACACGATCGGCGAGGCCATCCTGCTGGTGGCGCTGGTGATCTTCGTGTTCCTGCGCACGGTGCGGGCTTCCATCATCCCGATCGTCACCATCCCGGTGAGCCTGGTCGGCACCTTCGCGCTGATGGCGCTGTTCGGCTTCACGATCAACACCCTGACGCTGCTGGCGCTGGTGCTGGCCATCGGCCTGGTGGTGGACGACGCCATCGTGATGCTGGAGAACATCTACCGGCACATCGAGGAGGGGCTGGACCCGTTCTCGGCCGCGATCAAGGGCGCCCGCGAGATCGGCTTCGCGATCATCACCATGACCTTGACGCTGGTGGCGGTGTATGCGCCGCTGGCCTTCACGCCCGGCCGCACCGGCCGCCTGTTCATCGAGTTCGCGCTGGCGCTGGCCGGCGCCGTGCTGGTGTCGGGGTTCATCGCGCTGACGCTGACGCCCATGCTGTGCTCCCAGCTGCTGCGCCACACCGAAAAGCACACCTGGTTCGACGCGCACATGGAGCGCTGGCTGACGGCGCTGACCGCCGGCTACGAGCGCGCGCTGCGCTGGGTGGTCACCGCCCGCTGGCGGCCGGCCGGCGGCACCGGCGGTACCAGGGCCAGGCTGCTGCAGGCGCGCTGGCTGGTGGTCGGCGTGATGCTGCTGTGCGCCGCCGTGATCGGCCTGGTGTGGCCGACCATGAAGTCGGAGCTCTCGCCGCTGGAAGACCGCGGGACCATCCTGGCCACCATCAACGCCC
Organism: Ramlibacter sp.; assembly: GCA_028292195.1. GTDB lineage: Bacteria > Pseudomonadota > Gammaproteobacteria > Burkholderiales > Burkholderiaceae_C > Ramlibacter. The sequence goes on from JAQGMU010000537.1 coordinate 1,972, forward strand.
CGGACGGCGCCACCCTCGAGTACACCGACCGCTACGCCAAGGCGCTGGAGCGCATCGGCAGCCAGTACCCGGAGTTCGACAAGGTGTTTGCCAACCTCGGCAACCCGACGGTGTCGCAGGGCAACGTGCAGTACCGCGCGGTCGACTGGGCCGACCGCAAGCGCTCGACGCTGGAGATCGCGCGCGAGATGGCGCCCAAGTTCAATGCGCTGCCGGGCGTGAACGCGTTCCCGATCACGCCGCCCTCGCTGGGGCAGGGCTTCCGCGAGCGGCCGGTGAACTTCGTCATCCAGACCTCCGACAGCTTCGAGAACCTGAACCGCGTGACGCGCCAGATGCTCGACGAGATCGCCAAGAACCCGGGCATCCAGAGCGTCGACGTCGACCTGCGGCTGAACAAGCCCGAGTTGCGCATCGAGGTCGACCGCGAAAAGGCGGCGGACATGGGCGTCGGTGTCGACGTGGTCGCGCGCGCGCTCGAGACCATGCTGGGCGGCCGGCAGGTGACGCGCTACAAGCGCGACGCCGAGCAGTACGACGTGATCGTGCAGACCTTGCCGAGCGGCCGCAGCACGCCGGAAGCCATCGACGCGATCAACGTGCGTGGCCGCAACGACACCATGATTCCGCTGTCGGCGCTGGTGAAGACCCACGAGGGCGTCAGCCCGCGCGAGCTGAACCACTTTGGCCAGCGGCGGGCAGTGGCCATCACCGCCAACCTGGCGCCTGACTATTCGCTCGGCCAGGCGCTGGAATACATGAACGAGACCGCGGGCAGGGTGCTGAAGCCCGGCTACACGACCGAGCTGAACGGCACCTCGCGCGAATTCCGCAACTCGCAGGGCGCGCTGGCCATCGTGTTCGTGCTGGCGCTGCTGTTCATCTTCCTGGTGCTGGCCGCGCAGTTCGAAAGCTTCGTCGATCCGCTGGTGATCATGCTGTCGGTGCCGCTGTCGATAGTCGGCGCGCTGCTGGCGCTCAAGTGGTCGGGCGGCTCGCTGAACGTCTATTCGCAGATCGGCCTGATCACGCTGGTGGGGCTGATCACCAAGCACGGCATCCTGATCGTGGAGTTCGCCAACCAGCTGCGCGAGCAGGGCATGGAGATGGTCGATGCGCT
>JAQGMU010000647.1 GCA_028292195.1 Ramlibacter sp.
GCCCTCAGCGGCTATGGCCAGGACAAGGAGCGCTCCCAGGCCACGGGTGCGCGCTTCGACCACCACCTGATCAAGCCGGTCGGCGCGGACCAGTTGCTGGACCTGGTGCAGCAGATGATCGGGTAGGACGGTTCAGGAAACGGCCTCCAGGGCCTGCGCACACGCGTACGCGCTGGCCCAGGCCCACTGGAAGTTGTAGCCGCCCAGCCAGCCCGTCACGTCGACCACTTCGCCGATGAAGAACAGCCCGGGCTGCGCCTTCGCCTCCATCGTCTGCGACGACAGCGCCCGGGTGTCGACCCCGCCGGCCGTCACTTCGGCCTTGCGGTAGCCCTCGCTGCCGATCGGCACCAGTTCCCAGCGTGACAGCCGCTGCGCCAGCTGCAGCAGCGCCTTGTCGCCGGCTTCGTTGACCGGCCGCTGCCAGGCCGGGTCCTGCTGCACCCAGGCCTCCGCCAGCCGCGCCGGCACCCAGGCCGCAAGCTCGTTGGCGATCAGCTTGCGCGAGCGGCCCTTGGCCTGCACCAGCGCCTGCGCCAAGTCGACGCCGGGTGCGAGGTCGATGCGGATGGGTGTGCCTTCGCGCCAGTAGCTGGAGATCTGCAGCACGGCCGGCCCGCTCAGGCCGCGGTGCGTGAACAGCAGGTCTTCGTCGAAGGCCATGCGCTCCTTCTTCTCGCCGGTCGCTATGCGCACGGGCAGCGCCAGCCCGGCGAGGCCGGCAAAGGGCGCCCAGGCGTCGCCGTCGAAAGTGAGCGGCACCAGCGCCGGCCGCGTCGCAATGAGCGGCAGGCCGAACTGGCGCGCGATGCGATAGCCGAAATCCGTGGCGCCGATCTTGGGAATCGACAGGCCGCCGGTGGCGATGACGAGGGCGCCGGCGCGCACTTCGCCGCGGCTGGTCTGCAGCAAGTAGCGGCCGTCCTTGTGTTCGACCCCCGCGACGCTGCAGGGCTGCCAGTGCGTCACGCCGCCGGCGGCACCTTCGGCCAGCAGCATGCGGATGAAATCGTCGGAGGAGCGGTCGCCGAACAGCTGGCCCTTGTGCTTCTCGTGGTGCGGGATGCCGTGCTTCTGCACCAGCGCGATGAAGTCGGTGGGCGTGTACCTGGCCAGTGCCGAGCGGCAGAAGTTCGGGTTGTCGCCCAGGAAGTGCTTCTGCGGCGCGCGCGGGTCGAGGTCGCGGTTGGTGAAGTTGCAGCGGCCGCCGCCGGAGATGCGGACCTTCTCGGCGATTTTCTCGCCATGGTCGACCAGCAGGACCTTCAGCCCGCGCTGGCCGGCGAGGGCGGCGCAGAAGAGGCCGGCGGCGCCGGCGCCGATGACGATGGCGTCGAAAGAGGTGGGCGCGTCGGGCATGGACGCGGATTATCGACGCGGAACCGCGTGAGCCCCCGTAGGCTGGGCTTCGCGCAGCGAATCCCAGCGCTTCCGCGCAGCGCTATGCGACGCGAAAGCGCGCCGGCACTTCACTCGCCGCCAGCATTCCGCGCACCACATCCCCCACCACGATCACCGACGGGCTCCCCAGCTCTTCCCGCTCGATGGTCGCGGCCAGGCAATCCAGCCGCGTCACCGCATGCCTCTGGTCCGGCAGCGAGGCGCGCTGCACGATCGCCACCGGCGTGTCGCCGGGCAGGCCGGTCAGCAGGTCCTGTTCGATGCGCGCGGCGCTGCTCACGCCCATGTAGATGACCAGCGTCAAGCGTGCCTGGCGCGCGGTGGCGGCAATCGCGCGCCAATCGGGGGCCGCCGCATCCTGCTGGGCATGGCCGGTGAGGAAGATCACGCCCTGCGCGTGATCGCGGTGCGTGAGCGGCACGCCCAGCGACGTGGCCGCCGCCAGGCCGGCGGTGATGCCGTTGATGACGGCCACCTCGACGCCGGCGGCGCGCAGGTGTTCCACCTCCTCGCCGCCGCGGCCGAAGATGAAGGGGTCGCCGCCCTTCAGGCGCACGACGTTCTCGCCTTCGCGCGCGGCCATCAGCATCAGCTTCTCGATGAAGGCCTGCGGCGTGCTCTTGCAGCCGCCGCGCTTGCCGACGTAGACGATGCGCGCGCCGCGCGGTGCGTGCTTCACCACCTCCGGGCTGACCAGGTCGTCCACCAGCAGCACGGTGGCGGCCTGGATGGCCTTCAGGGCCTTCAGCGTGAGCAGCTCCGGGTCGCCCGGGCCGGCGCCGACGAGTGTGACTTTGCCTGTGTTCATGATGCGTCAGCCAGGTGCAAGATATGTTCCACCTGCAGTGCAAGCGAATCGGGGATTTGCTTATGCCCGCCAAGTACGTCGCGGATGTACGCGGCCGTGGTCTCCACGTCCACCGCCTTGGGCAGCTCCGGCATGTCGGTCACGGTGCCCCTGCGGCCTTCCTGCAGCTGCACGTGCCGGCCGCGGATGTAGCCATCCATCTGCGGCATGCGGCGCGCGTCCGCCACCACTTCGCCCTCGGTGCCCCGCAGCAGCAGCGCGGTGGCGCCGACCAGCTCGAACACCTGCCCCATCGAGACGGCGTATTCGGGATGGGTGTAGCTGCTGACGATCACCGCGCGACCGGCGGCCGGGTTCATCAGCTTCACCAGGCTGTGCGCGCTGTTGCGCAGGCCCACGACCTTGCGCACGTCCAGCAGGCGTTTCAGCCCGGGGCTCAGCACCTCGGTGGGCAGGTAGGCCACCTGGCCGTCGTCCACCGTCGGCACGGCGTCGTGCGGCTGCACGTCCAGCGCATGCAGCACGTCACGCACGAAGATGCGGCTGGATTCGGTGGCGGCGCCATGGATCACCACCGGCAGGCCGCGGCGCGCGACCAGCGCCGCCAGCAGCGGCGTCAGCACCGGCAGCCGGCGCGCCCCGTTGTAGCTGGGCAGCACGACCAGCGGCTTGCCGCTGGCGGTGGGGACGCGGTGCAGGCGCTCGTAGGTCGCGTCCAGGAAACCGGCCATTTCCTCCGGCGTTTCGCCCTTGATGCGCATGGCCAGGCAGAAGGCGCCGACCTCGAGGTCGCTGACCGCGCCATCGAGCACCTGGGCGAACAGGTCCGCCGCACGCGCGCGATCGAGCGGCCGCGCGCCTTGCTTGCCGCGGCCGATTTCCTTGATGTACTGGCTGATGCCCACAGTGGGGATTGTCACAGAGGCTTGATGACGTATGGCTATAAGCTGAATCATGGGGCCGCGACGGTGGGGTCGCTGGCGCGAACCCACCCTACGCAAGGCGGCTCGGGGCTGTAGGGTGGGTTCGCGC
>JAQGMU010000548.1 GCA_028292195.1 Ramlibacter sp.
GAGCAGCTCGAGGGAAACCGTCAGCGTGCCGCCGTCCGTCATGGCCTGGATCGCGTGGGTGCACAGGTTCATCACCACCTGGTGGATCTGGGTGGCGTCGGCGATCACGGCGGCGTCGCCGGCCTCGAGCGTCCGCTGCAGGGTGATACCCGGTGGCAGCGAGGGCAGCAGCAGGTCGGTCGCTTCGGCCACCACTGCCTGCACATGCACCGGCACCCGCTCTCCGATTCCGGAGCGGCTGAACGCGAGGATGCGTTCGACCAGCGCCTTGGCGCGCAGGCCGGCGCTCATCACGGCGTCGAGGTGGCGCGCCAGCGCGCTGCCGGTCTCGGCGCCGGAGCGGGCCAGTTCGCCGTAGCCGAGGATGGCGCCCAGGATGTTGTTGAAATCGTGCGCGATGCCGCCGGCCAGCGTGCCGATCGCCTCCAGCTTCTGCGCCTCGCGCAGTTGCGCCTCCAGCTTTGCGCGCTGGCGCTCGGATTGCTTGCGCTCGTCGATGTTCTCGATCGAGCCGGCCATGCGCATGGGCCGGCCACGCGCGTCTCGGATTGCCAGGCCGCGCTGGCGGTACCAGTTCCACTTCGGCTCGCCGCTCGCCGCAGCCGATGTGCCGGCGCCGCACACGGCCGCGCGGGCCTCGACGTCGAAGTGCGGCCGCTGGCCGCGCAGGTGCGCGCACATTTCCTCACGCAAGCGCGGCAGGTCCTCGGGATGGACCAGCAGGCGGGCCTGCCAGAGGCGCCGCTTGCGCAGCGGCGGGCCGGGCAGCAGTCCGCACAGCTGCTGGGCCCGCTCCGAGAAGAACAGCTCGCCCGTCACCAGGTTCCAGTCCCACAGCCCCTCGTTCGAACCGGCCACTGCGAGCGCATAGCGCTGGTCGGACTCGCGCAGTTGGGCCCGTGCCGCATTCACGCGCGCCACATGCCGCCGCACCATCAGCAGCAGCGCCAGCATCATCAAGGTCAGAACCCCGGTGCGCAGCGAGACCCAGAACACCTGCTCGTGCCACGACTTGAACACCTCGCCCACGTCGCGCGAGACCACGACCGTCATCGCGAATCCGGGGACGGGGCGGGCCACGGCGATGCGCTCGGGGACTTCGGCGAGGCCGCGCAGCACGACCGGCGGGCTCCACGCCGCCTCCTCTTGAATCCCGCGGTAGGCCGGCATGGGCCGCCCCACGTCGGCGTCCCTTCGCGGAAACGTCGACACGAGTGCGCCTCCATCGTGCAGCAGCGCAACGGCCGTGCCGCGTTCGAGGTGAATCGCGGCATAGAAGTTGTCGAAATAGCTGGAATCGAGCAGCGCGCCCACCACGCCGTCGAAGGCCCGGCCCGGGCCCTCGAGCCGGCGGGCCAGCGGCACGGCCCAGCGGCCGGTGGTCAGCCAGCGCACCGGGTGCCCCACGTAGGCGGCGTCACGCGGGCCCGCCTGCAGCCCGGCCACCAGCTCGCTCCCGACCACGCTGCCCGCCGGCGGGGGGTACGCGGTCGAACTGTTCAGGCGATTGCCCTGCGCATCCTGGACGAACACCGCCGCCACGTCGCCGAACTGGTCCCGCTGCACCGCCAGCGCATCGTGCATCGCGCGCGAGTCCAGGGGCGGCAGGGTTCCCGCGCGCTCGGCGTCCGCGATCGACCGAAGCATGGTGTCGACCGTCTGCAACGAGCGGCGGGTGTGCTCCGCGAACACGCGCGCCAGCACGTCGATTTCATTCGCGGCCCGCTCCTGCGCCTCGCTGCGGCTGCGATCGAGCTCGTACAACGCGCTGGCCACCAGCGCGGCGACGAACACCAGCGCGGCGATGCAAAGGGCCGCGGTGAAGCGGGCCTGCGCGATGCGGCCGGGGGACTGGTATGGGTCGTGTCGCGTGGACGCGGTGGACATGCAGCGCCGATGCTGCACGCCATCTGTCACCGGTCGGAGCCGGGGGCCGCGGATTCGGTGACAAATGAAACAATCCGGCCAGCGCCGGCTTGGCAAGCCCACCCGTTGCAGCCGTCACGCCAGCAAGCGGCGCTGCAACCGTGCCAACACGTCCGGCGGCCACAGTGAGCCGCTATGCGTTCGCACACGATTCATCGCGCGCCCCTGGTGGCGATCGCCGCTGCCCTGGCCGCGGCAACCCTGGCAGCCTGCACCACCATCGGCGCGGGAAATGGGGAACTGCGGCCCGGCAACTCCCCCGTGCAGTTCGACTGGAGCAGCAAGGACGGCAGCATGAGCGGCGCGATGAGCGCGCGGCTCGGCACCGGCGCCTCCTACACGGGTACGTTCGTGCAGGCCATCCAGCAGGAAAGCCGGCTCGCGCCGCCGGCGATGTGGGACGACTGGCCCGGCGTGTGGGACGGGTGGGGCATCGAGATCAGCTACCCGCCAAGCGGCGTGACGACGCAGTACTCCGGCAGCGTCGAGGCCAGTCTCGCCACCGCGGACGGCCGGCGGATGCAATGCCATTTCACCCTGAACGCCCCGGTTGCCGGAATGCACGGCGGTGGCCAGGGCGAGTGCCGGCTCGGCGACGGCCGCACGATAGACGCGGTGTTCCACCATGGCTGAAACGCCGCGCCGCGGGCACCTGCCGGGTGGCTACCGCACCTGGCATGCACTGGCAGCGTGGGAAGCTGCAAAGGGATGCCTCGCCCTGGCCGCCGCCGCCCTCGCCGCGGCCGGGCTCTGGCAATGGCCGGCGAACGCCCTGCGGGCTGCCGCCTCCATGGACCACTGGGCGCGCACGCCCCCGGACCTGGTTCTGTGGGGCGTGGCCGGCTACGCGGCCCTGCGATTCGTCGAGGCGGCCGGGCTCTGGCAGGGACGGTCGTGGGCGCGCTGGTTCAGCATCGCGGGAAACACCGCCTACATCCCGGTGGAAGTGTGGGAGCTGGCGCACGGGGCGAACTGGTGGATGGCCGCTGTGCTGGCAATGAACGTGGCGGCGGTCGCCACGGTGCTGGCGATGCAGCCGTGGCCGTCGGACAGGCGCCGTCTCGTGCGGGCCTGACCGGGCCGATGCGGGCCTGGCGGGCCCGTGAAAACAACGGCGGCCCCAACTAAGGCCTGGCCCTGGGCGCCCGTCGCAGGCGCGGGACGCCGCCGTGGAAAAGTCTTGCGGGCGACCCCGAGCGCGATGTCAGAATCCGGGTTGAGGGCCTTCATGCAAACAGATTCTGCTCAAACAGGGAATGTGACAAATTCCTTCAACGTCGCCAGCCACGCGCTGCCGGCGCGCATGCCGGCGCAGCAATCCGGCGGCCCGATCAAGGCGCCGGTGGCCGTTTGAAGCTGGGAGTCATCTACGCCCGCGCCCGCAACGGCGTGATCGGCAAAGGCAACGCGATGCCCTGGCACCTGCCGGAGGACCTGGCGCACTTCAAGCAGACCACGCTGGGCGCGCCGGTCCTCATGGGCCGCAAGACCTGGGACTCGCTGCCGCCGAAATTCCGGCCGCTGCCCGGGCGCAGGAACATCGTTATCACGCGCCAGCCGGACTGGCACGCGCAGGGCGCCGAGCGCGCCGGCACGCTGGAAGATGCGATCGCGCTGTGCGGCGACGTGCCGGCAGCCTGGGTGACCGGCGGCGCCGAGATCTACCAGCTGGCGCTGCCGCTGGCGAGCACCGCAGTGGTCACCGAAATCGAAGCGGACTTCGAGGGCGACGCCTACGCGCCGCGGCTCGGGCCGCATTGGCAGGAAGTCGACAGAGAGCGGCATGTTTCGAAGAACGGGCTGGGGTACAGCTTCGTCACTTTTCACAAGAGAACGTAGGGTGGGTTCGCGAAGCGACCCCACCGGTGGGGTCGCGTTCGCGAACCCACCCTACAGGAACCGAAAACCAGAGGAGTCAATATGTCAGGCGATACCTTCCACGTCCACGGACCCCACGACCACGAGCTGGAGCACGCACAGCAGAAGGCGGCCGCGGGCCACGGCGACGCCGCCCACCACGGCCTGGCCGGCGGCAGCATGACCAACCAGATCGCCCTGTTCACCGCCCTCATCGCCACGGTGGGCGCCATCTTCGCGTACATGGGCGGCGCCACCCAGGCCAATGCCGGCCTGTACAAGAACAACGCCGCGATCAAGAAGACCGAAGCGTCGAACCAGTGGAACTACTTCCAGGCCAAGTCGACCAAGCAGTCGCTGGCGGAGATCTCGCGCGACCTGGCGCCGCCCGACAAGCAGCCGACCTACCAGGCCAAGATCGAGCGCTACGAGAAGGAAAAGAAGGACATCCAGACGCAGGCCGAGAAGATCGAAGGCGAGTCGAAGGACTGGGACAAGCAGAGCGACGACCAGATGCACCTGCACCACCGCTGGGCCCAGGCCACCACCGCGCTGCAGGTCTCCATCGCGCTGGCCGCCATCGCGCTGCTGACCCGCAAGAAGTGGCTGGAGATGGGCATGTTCGCGATGGGCGCCGTCGGCCTGTGCATCGGTGTGCTGGCCGTGCTGCACGTATGAAGATCACCACCTGGAACGTCAACTCGCTGGCGGCGCGGCTGCAGCACGTCCTGGACTGGACTGCGGCCAACCCGGTGGACGTGCTGTGCCTCCAGGAGTTGAAACTCAGCGACGACAAGTTCCCACTCGACGAGCTGCGCGCCGCCGGCTACGAGCATTGCGCCGTCTTCGGCCAGAAGACCTACAACGGCGTCGCGGTGATGAGCCGGGTGCCGGTGCGCGACGTGGTCAAGAACATCGTCGGCTTCGACGACGAGCACTCGCGCCTGCTGTCGGTGACGCTGGACACGCCGCAGGGCGAGCTGCGGCTGGTGAACGGCTACTTCGTCAACGGCCAGTCGCCGGGAACGGAGAAGTTCA
>JAQGMU010000649.1 GCA_028292195.1 Ramlibacter sp.
AGCTATTCCGGTCTCACCGCCCCCGCCACGGCCGGCCATTTCCATGGCCCAGCCGGTCCTGGCCAGAACGCCGGGGTCGTGCTTCCGTTTGCCAACCCCAGCAGCCCGATCCGCGGCGAAGCGACGCTCACCGCGGCCCAGGCAGCCGACCTGCTTGGGGGCCGTTGGTACGCGAACATCCACACCACACGCTATCCCGGTGGTGAGATCCGCGCCCAGGTGACGGCACGCTGAAGCGCGCGGAGGTGGCGGCCGGCTGGGCGCCGCAACCCCGGTCCGGCGCGCAGCAGCCCCGGCGATTCGAGCTAGCCAGGCGCCGGCGCACGGTTCGCTCGTAAACTTGCCGCCATGCAAACCTACCGGGTCGGCGGCGCCGTGCGCGATGCCCTGCTGGGGCGGGAAGTGCACGACCACGACTGGGTCGTGGTCGGCGCCACGCCCGAGCAGATGACGGAAGCCGGCTTCCTGCCGATCGGCAAGGACTTCCCGGTCTTCCTGCACCCCGAAACGCGCGAGGAATACGCGCTGGCCCGCACCGAGCGCAAGACGGCGCGCGGCTACCACGGCTTCGCCTTCAAGGCCGCGCCGGACGTCACGCTGGAGCAGGACCTGGCGCGGCGCGACCTGACCATCAACGCGATGGCGCAGGACGCGGACGGCCACATCATCGACCCCTTCCACGGCCAGGCCGACCTGCAGGCGCGGGTGCTGCGGCACGTGACCGTTGCTTTCCGCGAAGACCCGGTGCGCATCCTGCGGGTGGCGCGCTTCGCCGCCCGCTTCGCCGATTTCTCGCTGGCGGCCGAGACCCTGGAACTGATGCGCGGCATGGTGGCCGATGGCGAAGTCGACGCCCTGGTGCCGGAACGCGTCTGGCAGGAACTGGCGCGCGGCCTGATGGAAGCCAGGCCCTCGCGCATGTTCGAGCTGCTGCGCGAATGCGGCGCCCTGGCCCGCATCCTGCCGGAAGTGGATCGCCTGTGGGGCGTGCCGCAACGCGCCGACTACCACCCGGAAGTCGACACCGGCGTCCACCTGATGATGGTGCTGGACATGAGCGCGCGCCTCGCGGCACCGCTGGCCGTGCGCTTCGCCTGCCTGACGCACGACCTCGGCAAGGGCACGACGCCGGCGGACGTCCTGCCGAAACACATCGGCCACGAGCAGCGCAGCGCGCAGTTGCTCAAGGACGTGTGCGAGCGGCTGCGCGTGCCCACCGATTGCCGCGAACTGGCGCGGGTGGTGGCCTGGGAGCACGGCAACGTCCATCGCAGCGAGGAGTTCGGCGCCGCCGCCCTGGTGCGGCTGCTGGAACGCTGCGACGCCTTCCGCAAGCCGCAGCGCTTCGACGAGGTGCTGCTGGCCTGCGAATGCGACGCGCGCGGCCGGCTCGGGCTGGAAGAACGGCCCTACCCGCAGCGGCAGCGGTTGCTGGAAGTGCTGAACGCGGCACGCGCCGTGGACACCGCGACGATCGCGGCGCAGGCGCGCGAGCAGGGGCTGACCGGCGAGCAGATCGGCGCGCGGATCCAGAAGGTCCGCACCGAGGTGGTCGCCGACCTGTTGCGGCGCTAGCCCCCCGCCTTCAGGTACTGCAGCACCTCGTTGCACTGCTGCTGCGTCCTCATCTCGCCCTTCACGCCCATCTTCCTGGCGTTCATGTCCCAGGCCATGGACATCATGGCCATGTACTCCTTCTTGGACACCATGCCGTCCTTGTTCTTGTCCATCATCTTCATCGCCATGATCTCGGCGAACGGGTAGTACTCCGCGTTGGTGGGGCCGGCGGCGAAGGCGCTGCCGGCGCAGAGGAGGGAGGCGGCCAGGGCCAGGCGGCCCGCGGTTTGCTGGATGTTCATGGAATCGTTCCTCGGAGGTCGTGGCTGGAATGAACCCGCCCGCGGGCGGGCGACGGTTCCAGGCCGGGCGATGACCTCCAGCGCTTGCCCGGTGGGACCGAAGACGGGACACATGCCCGCTTGGTCGCCCCGACCTGCCCGCCCTTACAACGAGGCGGCAGGAAGCGTGAAATCAGACCAGCAGCGCCAGCGCCGCGTAGTCGCCGACCTTGTCGCCCAGGCCGGCCGGCACCAGCTCGCAGCCCTCGGTCAATGCCGGCAGGTGCGCCTTCACCTCCGCGTCCAGGCGCGGCAGCAGGTAACCGGCGTTATGCAGGAACACGCTGCCGCCCAGGCTGATGCGCTGCAGGTCGAGGAGGGCCGTGATGTTGTAGAGCGCGCGGCCCATCACGCGGCACAGCTCGTCGACGGTCTGCGCCGCAGCCGCATCGCCCGCCTTTGCATGCTGCAGCAGCGCCGCCGCGTCCGAACCGAAGCGGCGCGCCACCGCATTGCCAGCCACCAGCGCCTCGAGGTCGCCGATGTTGCCGCAGCCGCACAGGGCCTCGTCGTTGTCGCTGACGAACATGTGGCCGCCATGGCCGGCGTTGCCATTCTTGCCACGCAGCACGCGGCCGGCGACGCACAAGCCCATGCCGACACCGGTGCTCCAGGTGACGTAGGCGCAGTGCTCATAGCCTTGCAGCGCGCCCCAGCGGCGTTCGGCTTCCAGCGCCGCGACGGCGTCGTTCTCCACCCGCACCTCGGCGAAGCGCCGGCGCAAGGGCGCCTCGATAGGCGCCGTCAGCCAGTCGTTCGGCAGGCCGCGCGCCGGCCCCGCCATGCCGCCGCAGATGTTCGGCGTGCTGAGTTCCACCATGCCGGCGCGCAGCACGAAGGGTCCGGCGGAGGACACGCCGGCACGCTGCACCTTGTCCGCGGGAATGCCAGCTTCGGCGCAGGCTTCGTCGACCATGCGGATCACCTGGCGCGCGACGGCGTCGTTGCTGCCGGTCTTGATCGTCGGCTCGCTGCGTTTGCCCAGCAGCTCGAGGCCGGCGCCGGTGTTGAGGCTGACGGCCACCTTGGTGCCGCCGATGTCGATGCAGGCCTTCATCGGAACCTCACAGCAGCCTGGCGAGCGCCGCGCACACCAGGCTCAGCAGGATGGTGGTGGTGAGCGGGATGAAGAACTCGCGCCCGAACAGCTTGAAGCGCAGGTCGCCCGGCAACTTGCCGAGGCCCAGCTTCTGCAGCAGGGGCGAGAACCAGCTGATCAGCATCAGCGCGAGAAAGACGACGACGACCCAGCGAATCATGGCTGCAGTTTAGGGCAGCTGCGTCCACTTCTGGTCGGAGCGCGCCGAGGCCAGCACCGCTTCGATGAAGCGCACGCCGCGGGCGCCGTCTTCGACGCTGGGGTACTCGGCCAACGACGGGTCGGGCGCGCGGCCCTGGGCGTGCGCGCGGATGGCCTCGGCGACGCCGAGGTACACATTCGCAAAGGCTTCGATGAAGCCTTCCGGATGGCCTGGCGGGATGCGGCTGGCGCGCAGCGCGGCCGGGTGCAGCCACGGCGCCCCGCGCGTCAGCAGCCGCGGCGGGCCGCCCAGCGGGAAGTGGGTCATGCGGTTCGGCTCCTCCTGCCACCACTCCAGCGTGCCCAGGGTGCCCGACACGCGCAGCCGCAGGCCGTTCTCGAGGCCGGTGTTGACCTGCGAGGCCACCAGCACGCCGCGGGCGCCGCCGGCAAAGCGCAGCAGCATGCTGGCATCGTCGTCGAGCGCGCGCCCGGACACCATGGAGCTGAGATCGGCGCACAGGCTTTCCAGCTGCAGCCCGGTGACGGTGGCGACCAGGTTCTCCGCATGCGAGCCGATGTCGCCGACCGCGCCGGCGCCGCCGTTTTGCGCCGGGTCGCTGCGCCATGCTGCCTGCTTGTTGCCCTCGGCTTCCAGCCGGGTGGCCAGCCAGCCCTGGTTGTATTCGACGACGACCTTGCGGATCTCGCCCAGCTCGCCGCTGCCCACCATCTCGCGCGCCTGCCGCACCAGGGGATAGCCGGTGTAGTTGTAGGTGACGCCGAACACGGTCCCCTTGGCGCGCACGGCCGCCACCAGCTCGCCGGCCTGGGCGGCGGTGTGGACCAGCGGCTTGTCGCAGACGACGTGGAAGCCGGCCTCGACGAAGGCCTTCGCCACCGGGAAATGGATATGGTTGGGCGCGACGATGGTGACGACGTCGATGCGCTCGCCCGGGTCACGCCGCAATTCGTCGGCCAGCAGCTCCTGCCAGCTCGCGTGGTTGCGGCCGGCCGCGAGCCCCAGCTCCCGGCCCGAAGCACGCGCCTTCTCCGCGGTCGAGGACAGCGCGCCGGCGGCCAGTTCGTACTGGCCGTCCAGCGCCATCGCCTTGCGGTGAACCGCGCCGATGAAGGCGCCCTGGCCGCCGCCGACCATGGCGTAGCGCAACTTGCGCGGCGCGTCGTTCACTGCGACTCCCGTGCGAAAGCGGAGTCGAAGGCCCCGGTCGCGGGCTTGAAGTCGAGCCGCCGGCAGAAGGCGGCGCTCTCGGTGGCGCCGTGCACGCGGTCCATGCGGCTGTCTTCCCATTCCACCGACAGCGGGCCGGCATAGCCGATGTCGTTGAGCGCGACGATGATCGACTCGAAATCGACCATGCCGCGGCCTACGCTGCGGAAGTCCCAGTTGCGGCGCGCATCGCCAAAGCTGGTGTGGCCGCCGAACACGCCGACGGTGCCGTCGCCCTTGCCCCACCACACGTCCTTCATGTGGGCGTTGTAGATGCGGTCCGGGAAGGTGCGGATGAACTTCACGTAGTCGACGCCCTGGTAGGCCAGGTGGCTGGGGTCGAAGTTGAAGCCGAAGCGGCGATGGCCGGCGACGGCCTCGATCGCGCGCTGGGTCGACGCGATGTCGAAGGCGATCTCGGTCGGATGCACTTCCAGCGCGAAATTCACGTCTTCCTTCTCGAAGGTGTCGAGGATCGGCTTGAACCTGTTGCCGAAGTCGGCGAAGCCGGCGTCCCAGTAGGCCTGGCTGGTCGGCGGGAAGGCGTAGGTGGCATGCCAGATCGAGGAGCCGGTGAAGCCGGTGACGGTCTTGACGCCGAACTTCTTCGCGGCGCGCGCGGTGTCGGCGAGTTCCCTGGCCGCGCGCTGGCGCACGCCTTCGGGCTCGCCGTCGCCCCAGACGTGGGCCGGCAGGATCGATTGATGGCGCTCGTCGATGCGGTCGCACACCGCCTGGCCGACCAGGTGGTTGCCGATCGCCAGCGAAGTGAGGCCGTGCGATTTCAGCAGGGCCCACTTGTCGCGCACATAGGCGTCGCTCGCCAACGCCTCCTGCACGTTGAAGTGGTCGCCCCAGCAGGCCAGCTCGAGGCCGTCGTAGCCCATGCGCTTGGCGAGCGGCGCCAGTTCGGCCAGGGGCAGGTCCGCCCATTGGCCGGTGAAGAGGGTGATGGGTCTGGGCATGGTGTTGCCTGCGATGGTTGGTGCCGGGGGTGCCCCTCACCCCAACCCTCTCCCCGGAGGGGAGAGGGGGCAAGACAGGGAATCAGAAAGGCGAGTTGGGGAAGTAGTAGTCCTTGGCGTTCGCCTTCGTGATCAGCACCGAGGGGATGATCGTGGTCGCCGGCAGCTTCTGGCCCTTCGCGCGTGCTTCGCCGGTCAACTTGATGGCGTCGTACATGAACTTGGGCGAGTACGACACGTTGGCCTGGATCAGCGGGTCGCTGCCGTCCATCAGCACCTTGATCGCGTCCTTGGCGCCGGCGCCGCCGAACACCAGCTTGATGTCCTTGCGGTTCGCCTGCTTGATCGCCTTCAGCACGCCCACCGCCATGTCGTCGTCGGCCGCCCAGATCGCGTCGATGTTCTTGAAGCGCGTCAGGTAGTCCTGCGTCACCTTGAAGGCATCGTCGCGGTTCCAGTTGCCGTGCTTGGCGTCCAGCAGCTTGATGTCCGGATAGGCCTTCATCACGCCGTTGAACGCGTCCATGCGCTCGTTGTCCAGCGTGGTCGGGATGCCGCGCAGCGCCACGATGTTGCCCTTGCCCTTCAGCGTCTTGGCGATGTACTCCGCCGGGATCTTGCCGAAGGCGGTGTTGTCGCCGGAGACATACGCGTCCTGGGCGCTGGTGTCGGTCAGGCCGCGGTCGACCACCGTCACGTAGATGCCCTTGGCCTTGACCTGGGCGACCGGCTTGGTCAACGCGGCCGACTCGAACGGGAACACCACCAGGGCGTTGATCTTGCTGACCGTCACCAGGTCCTGCAGCTGGTTGGCCTGCTCCGCGGCGTTGGCCGCCGTCTTGACGATCACCTGCATGCCGGGATAGGCCTTCTCCAGGTCCTTCTTGGCCTCGTTGGCCCAGTACACGATGCCGGCGGTGAAGCTGTGCGTCGCGGCCGGGATGGCCACGCCCAGCACCACCTTGTTCTGCGCCATGGCCGGCGCCAGCGCCAGCATCGCTGCAATGGCCGTGGCGCCCAGCGCCAGCCTGCGGGTGAATTTCTTCATGGTTGTCTCCTTGGGGTTGCGAAAGAAGCGGCCTCGCGGCTGCGGTTGGAAAGAACCTGGTTCATCGCCGGCCCCGCTGCAGGAAGGCGACGACGATGATCACGAAACCCTGCACCGCCGCGTTCAGGTAGACGCTGATGATGCTGGTGAGGTTGAGGATGTTGCTGATGACCGAAAGCAGGATCGCGCCGACCACGGTGCCGGCGATGCTGCCGCTGCCGCCCTTGAGCGCGGTGCCGCCGACGATCACGGCGGCGATCGCCTCCAGCTCCCACAAGAGCCCTGTCGTGGGCGATGCGGAACCGAGGCGCGGCACGTAGAGCAGCGTGGCGATGCCGACGCACAGCCCGAGCAGCATGTAGGTCAGGATCTTCATCTTGTCCACGGCGACGGCGGCGTAGCGCGCCACCTGCTCGTTGGAGCCGATCGCCTGCACGTAGCGGCCGTAGGCGGTGCGGTTCAGGATGAAGCCGCCGGCCAGCGCCACCACCGCGAACACCCAGACCGGGAAGGGCACGCCCAGCAGGCTGCCGTAGTAGACCGGGCTGTAGACGTCGGCCAGCTTGTTGTCCAGCGTGATCGCGCCGCCGTTGGCGAAGTAGGTGAGGTAGGCGCGGAAGATGCCCAGCGTGCCGAGCGTCACGATGAAGGGCTCGATCCGGCCCTTGGTGATCAGCAGGCCGTGGGCCAGCCCGAACACCGCGCCCAGCACCAGCGCCAGCAGCATGCCCAGCATCACCACCACGGTGGGCGAAGAGATGGAGGCCGCGATATGGTTCATCACCAGGATCACGCAGCCGGCGATCAGCGCCGCCATCGAACCCACCGACAGGTCGATGCCGCCGCTGATGATGACGAAGCACATGCCCACCGCGATGATGCCGATGAAGGCCGTGCGGGTCAGCACGTTCAGCCCGTTGTCCAGCGTCGCGAACTCGCCGTTCAACCAGGTGCCGGCGATGCACAGCAGCACCAGGCCGACCACCGGGCCGAAGCCGTGCAGCCTGCTCCACAGGGCGGCGGCGCGGGCCGCGCCAGATTCAACGTGTTCCGGTTGCATGGGCGATCAGTTCCTCTTCGGTCAGGTGTTCGTCCTGCAGGGTTGCGGTCAGCCGGCCGCCGCGCATCACGGCCACGCGGTGGCACAGGCCGATCAGCTCGATCAGCTCGGACGAGATCACGATCACGGCCTGGCCTTCGCGCGCCAGGCGCTGGACCAGGAAATAGATGTCGCGCTTGGCGCCGACGTCGACACCGCGGGTCGGCTCGTCCAGCACCACCACCCGCGGCTTGGGCTGCAGCACCTTGGCCAGCGCCAGCTTCTGCTGGTTGCCGCCGGACAGCGCCGACGCCTTCTGCCGCAGGTTGCCGGTGCGGATGCCGAAGGCCTGCACCGCTTCGGCCAGCGCCGCTTCTTCGCGCGCCGGCGACAGCACCGGCGTGGCGTATTGCCGCAGGTTCATCAGCGTCAGGTTTTCGCGCAGGCCGAAGTTCACGTGCAGGCCCTTGCCCTTGCGGTCTTCGCTCAGGTAGGTGATGCCTTCGTTGGCGGCATCGCGCGGGTTGCGCAGCTGCACTGCCTTGCCCGCCACGTTGACTTCGCCGCCGCTGGCGGGACGCAAACCGAGCAGCCCCTCGAACAGCTCGGTGCGGCCGGCGCCGACCAGGCCGGCGAAGCCCAGGATCTCGCCGGGGCGCACTTCGAAGCTCACGTCCTGGGCCCAGCCCGGTACGCTGAAGCCGCGCACCTGCAGCATCGGCGCGGCGGCCGGCGCGGCCTCCTTGGCCGGGAACAGGTCGGAAATCTCGCGGCCCACCATCAGGTTGGCCATGTCGTGCCGCGTCAGTTCGGCGGTCGGCTGGCGCGTCACGAACTGGCCGTCGCGCATCACGATCACTTCGTCGGTGACTTTCTCGACCTCGTCCAGCTTGTGCGAGATGTAGACCAGCGTCACGCCCTCGGCCTTCAGCTGCGCCATCAGCGCGAACAGGCGCTGGGTTTCGCCCGGCGTCAGCGTCGCGGTCGGCTCGTCCATGATCAACAGGCGGGCCTTGCGCGCAAGTGCCTTGGCTATTTCCACGAGCTGCTTCTCGGCGACGATCAGCTGGCGCACGCGGGTGTCGGGGCTGACCTTCAGGCCGACCTGGCGCAGCACGTCCTCGGTGGCCTTGCGCATCGCTTCGTCGTCCAGCACCCAGCCGCGTGTCTTCTCGTGGCCCAGGAAGATGTTCTGCGCAATGGTCAGGTCTTCCGCCAGGTTGAACTCCTGGTGGATCAGCACGATGCCCTGCGCCTCGGCCTCGCGCGAGCTGCGGAACTGGCAGGGCTGGCCGTTCACCAGGATCTCGCCGCTGGTGGGCTCCAGGTAGCCGGCCAGGATCTTCATCAGCGTCGACTTGCCGGCGCCGTTCTCGCCCAGCAGGCCGGTCACGTGCCCGGCCGCGATGGCGAAAGTCACGCCGTGCAGCACCTGCACCGGGCCGAAGTTGCGGGTGATGGCGCGGAACTCGATGGCCAGGCTCATGGGACGCGTCCATGGTGCGCAGGCCCTTGGCCTGCACACCCTACAACCGTGCACTGCATTCCGTAGGGTGTGCAAGCCGCAGGCTTGCGCACCGCGTGGCAAGTACTCATGTGCGGCCCCCATGCAAGCGCAGCGACTCCTGCATCGCCAGCGCGCCCGCGCCGACCAGGCCGGCCTGCCCACCCAGCGGCGTGTACTGGATCTCGAGATGGCGCGTCGACAGCGCCAGCGAGCGGTGGTACACGCTTTGCCGCACCGAGGCCAGCAACAGCGGGCCGATCTGCGTCACGCCGCCGCCGATGAACACGTGCGAGGGATTGAAGAAGTTCACCACCGAGGCCAGCATCTGGCCGATCAGGCTGCCGGCGCGCTGGATGATGGCGTTGGCGGCGGCGTCGCCGTTGCGGCTGGCCTGGCCCACGTCCACCGCAGTCAGCTTGCCGTTGGCGCGCAGGATGTCGGCCAGCGCCGGGCTCTCGCCGGCCTGCGCCGCTTCGGTGGCAAGCCGGGTGATCGCGGGCGCCGCCGCCATCGCCTCGACGCAGCCGAAGTTGCCGCAGTGGCAGCGCGGGCCGGCCTGGTCGACGCAGATGTGGCCGACGTCGCCGGCCGATCCGTTGGCGCCGCGGTAGACCTCGCCGTGGCAGACGATGCCGCAGCCGATGCCGGTGCCGACCTTGATCACCATGAAATTCTGCAGGCTGCGCTGCAGCCGCCACAGCTCGCCCAGCGCCATCAGGTTGACGTCGTTGTCGACGAACACCGGCGCGGTGAAGGCCTCGCCCAGGTAGTCGCGGATGGAGAAGCTGTCCCACTCGGGCATCAGCGGCGGGTTCACCAGCTGCGCGCTGGCGAAGTCCACCGGCCCCGGCACGCCCATGCCGACGCCGATCACCTTCTTGGGCGACATGCCGCAGCCGGCCAGCAGCTCGCGCATCAGGTCGCGCACCCGCGCCAGCACCACGCCCGGGCCGGCGCGCACGTCGGCATCTTCGGAATGGCGCGCCAGCACGGTGAGGTCGGGCTGCATCACGGCCACGTCGAGGCTGGTGGCGCCGAGGTCGACGCCGATCACCACGCCCAGGCCTTGGGCCAGCTGCAAGGTCTCGGGCCGGCGGCCGCCCGAGGACACTTGCAGGCCGGTCTCTTCCAGCAGGCCCTGTTCGATCAGGCCGGCGGCGAGTGCGTTGGCCTTGCTCTTGGAGCAGTCGAGGCGATCGGCCAGGACATTGCGGGAACTGCCCAGCGACCAGAACACGGTCTGGAGGACGTCCATCTCTGCGGCCGAAAGCTGGTCCCAGCGGTTCACGCTGCTGTCTCCTGTCCCGGCTTGGGCCGGGTACCTTGTTCTTCGGATGCTAGGAGCGTGACTTTAGCCGGGCAAGACTGATCTTCGACCAAATCGAGGTCGAAGTAGGGCGATTCCTGGCCGTTTCAGAGCCGGGCGGTGCGGTCGCCCTGGCGGAAACCCGTGGCGTCCCAGAAAGGGCCGCGGTGGAAAGCGATCACCTTGAACAGCTCGCCCATCTCGTGTTCGGTGATCAGGCGCTGGGCCGCAGTCCGCTCCGCCAGCGAGGCGTGTTCCAGCAGCGGCACCAGCCCGCAGTTGATCAGGAAGTGCGCCTGGGTGGTGTAGCCCAGCACCGGCAGCCCGGCCTCCTGCGCCGCCAGCGCGATGCCGGTGAAGTTGACGTGGGCGGTGATGTCCTTCTCGCCCGGCGCTTCCAGCGGGTCCGGGTCGGCCAGGTGGCCGCGGTGGCACATCACGGTGCCCATGTGGCGCTGCGGGTGGTAGTACTCGCTCTCGGGGAAACCGTAGTCGAGGAAGAAGGCCGCGCCCTGCTGCAGGCGGTCAGCCAGCGTGCGCATGAAGGCCTCGGCCTGCGGGTGGATCTCGGTCAGGTAGTCGTGTTCGCCTTCCACTTCGACCGGCGGCCTCAGCTCGGTGGGTCTATCCCCCCATTCGAACTTCGCAGGGTGTGCAGCTTCGCTGCGCACCACTCCCACTCCGCGCTCGTGCCAGACGCCTGCCTTGCGCACCAGCAATTTCACCGGCATCGCATCGAGCACCTCGTTCCCCACAACCACCCCCGCCATGCGCTCCGGCAACTCATTCACCCACTCCACCCGATCGGCCCAGGCCGCCAGTGCCTGCTGCTGCCGCTCGCGCAGGCTGGCCGACAGTTCGACGATGGTGTAGCGCTGCACCCGCTCGCCCAGCGTCTGCAGCAGCTGCACGGCCATTGCTCCGGAGCCGGCGCCGAATTCGTAGACCTGGTCCGTCCCCGTGGCCTGCAATGCGTCGGCCACCTGCACGGCCAGCGTGGCCCCGAACAGCGGCGTCATTTCCGGCGCCGTCACGAAGTCGCTGCCCGAGGCCGGCATGGCGCCGAACTTGCGCGAGGTGTTGGCGTAGTACCCCAGGCCTGGCGCGTACAGCGCCAGCG
>JAQGMU010000577.1 GCA_028292195.1 Ramlibacter sp.
AGCCCTGGTCGCCGTACATCGACGGCAACGACAAGAAAAAGGACGAGCCGGACGGCAAGAGCAAGCTGTAAGCAGTGAGAGAGGCGGGCGCGCTTGCGCCCGCCGGTGCTGGGGTGTCCTGCGGGCAGCCCAGCCTACGGGGTTCCAATGCTCAAAAGATTTCTCTTCCTGCTGGCGCTCCTGGCCGGCAGTGTCCACGCCCTCACCGCCGACGAGGCCAAGGCCATCGCCATCGGCGAATCCGACACCCGGATCGAAGCACTGAACAAGGCCGTCGGCAACGCCGACGACAAGACCGCGGCTTTCATCCAGGCACTGTCCGATGACGCGGTCAAGATTTCCGGCGGCAAGGTGTTCGTCGTCCGGGACGACAAGGCCACCGATCCCGTGACCGGCACGCCGGCCCAGTTGCCGGCCGACGCCGAGGACGTGATCAACAACAACCGCATGCGCGGCGAGATCGACTCCGCGCTGTCGGCACTGAAGCTGTTCTCCAGGGACGCGAAGCTGCGCGCCGCCGCCGTGGCCGAACTGCAGAAGGACCCGGACGAGTCCAAGCTGGCGCTGATCGAGAAGGCCTATGCGGCCGAACAGGACGCCGGCATCCGCGAGCAGCTCGGATTGATACGCGCCCAGGCACTGCTCACCAGCAGCGACAAGGCGCGCCGGCTGGAAGCGGCGACGCTGCTGGCCGGCAGCCACGGCGCCTCGACGCGCAGCCTGCTGCTGCAGCGGCTGAAGGAGGAGCCGGACGCCGACGTCAAGTCCGCACTGCAGGCGTCGCTGCGCACCGACCAGGGCTCGCTGGTCTGGAGCGAGCGCGCCGCCGCCGTCTTCTCCGGCGTCAGCCTGGGTTCCATCCTGCTGCTGGTGGCGCTGGGCCTGGCCATCACCTACGGCCTGATGGGCGTGATCAACATGGCGCACGGGGAGCTGATGATGATCGGCGCCTACGCCACCTACATGGTGCAGGCGCTGTTCCGCAAGTACCTGCCCGGCTACTTCGACTGGTACCTGGTCGCCGCGGTGCCGGTGGCCTTTGCCGCCTCGGCGCTGATGGGCGCGATCCTCGAGCGTGGCGTCATCCGCTTCCTTTACGGCCGGCCGCTGGAAACGCTGCTGGCCACCTGGGGCATCAGCCTGATGCTGATGCAGCTGGTGCGCTCGACGTTCGGCGCCCAGAACGTCGGCGTGGAGAACCCGAGCTGGATGAGCGGCGGGCTGGTACTGGGCAACCTGCAACTGCCGTGGAACCGCATCGTCATCATCGGCTTCGCCTTCGCGGTTCTGGCCGGCATGGCGCTGCTGATCGCGCGCACGCGGCTCGGCCTGTTCGTGCGCGGCGTCACCCAGAACCGGCCGATCGCCGCCTGCATGGGCGTGAACACGGCGCGGGTGGACACCTATGCCTTCGCGCTCGGCTCCGGCATCGCCGGCCTGGCCGGCTGCGCCCTGAGCCAGGTCGGCAACGTCGGCCCGGATCTCGGGCAGGCCTACATCGTCGACGCCTTCATGGTGGTGGTGCTGGGCGGCGTCGGCCAGCTGGCCGGCACGGTCTACGCCGCGCTGGGGCTCGGCATCCTGAACAAGTTCATCGAGGGCTGGGCCGGCGCGGTGCTGGCCAAGATCGCGGTGCTGGTGATCATCGTGGTGTTCATCCAGAAGCGGCCGCAGGGGCTGTTCGCGGTGAAGGGCAGGAGTGCCGAGGCATGAGTGCGGTATTGCCCCCCGAGGACACCTTGGCTGTTGGCTCCTTCTCCCGCTCGCGGGAGAAGGCGGGGGATGAGGGGGCTGTCGCGGTCG
Organism: Ramlibacter sp.; assembly: GCA_028292195.1. Lineage (GTDB taxonomy): Bacteria > Pseudomonadota > Gammaproteobacteria > Burkholderiales > Burkholderiaceae_C > Ramlibacter. The sequence continues at coordinate 1,804 of JAQGMU010000577.1, forward strand.
CCGCTGGCCCTCACCCCGGCCCTCACCCCAACCCTCTCCCGCAGGCGGGAGAGGGAGCCTTGTTGCCGAAGCGCAAGCCCTTGCTCACCCGCACCGGCTGGTCCGCCTTCCTCCTCGCGCTGATCCTGGTCTGCGGCGTCGCCCCGCTGCTGAATCTCGTGGTCCCCGCCTCCAGCGCTTTCCACATGAGCGACTACGCCGTGGCGCTGGTCGGCAAGATCATGTGCTACGCGATCGCGGCGCTGGCGATGGACCTGATCTGGGGCTATACCGGCATCCTGTCGCTGGGCCACGGCCTGTTCTTCGCCCTCGGCGGCTATGCCATGGGCATGTACCTGATGCGCCAGATCGGCCGCGACGGCAACTACCACAGCGACCTGCCGGACTTCATGGTGTTCCTGGACTGGAAGACGCTGCCCTGGCACTGGACCTTCTCCGACAGCCTGCTGGCCACCTGCATCCTGATCGTCGCCGTGCCGGGCATCGTCGCCTTCGTGTTCGGCTACTTCGCCTTCCGCTCGCGCATCAAGGGCGTCTACTTCTCGATCATCACGCAGGCGCTGACCTTCGCCGCCATGCTGCTGTTCTTCCGCAACGAGACCGGCTTCGGCGGCAACAACGGCTTCACCGACTTCAAGCGCCTGGCCGGCATCGCCATCGCCACGCCGCAGACGCGCATGACGCTGTTCGTGGGCACCGGCCTGACGCTGCTGGGCTTCTTCCTGCTGGCGCGCTTCCTGGTGGGCAGCAAGTTCGGCCGGGTGCTGCAGGCGATCCGGGATGCCGAGACGCGCGTCATGTTCTCGGGCTACTCGCCCGTAGGCTACAAGCTCGCGATCTGGACGCTGTCGGCCATCATGTGCGGCGTGGCCGGCGCGCTTTACGTGCCGCAGGTCGGCATCATCAATCCCGGCGAGATGAGCCCGGCCAACTCGATCGAGATCGCCATCTGGGCCGCGGTCGGCGGCCGCGCGACGCTGGTCGGCCCCATCCTCGGCGCCTTCATCGTCAACGGCGCCAAGAGCTGGCTGACCGTGGTCGCGCCGGAGT
>JAQGMU010000583.1 GCA_028292195.1 Ramlibacter sp.
GCGACTCCATGGCCCGTTCGGCGCCGCGCAGGTTGGGCACCAGCACGGTGTACTCGACGCCGGGCACGCGGCGGATGCGGCCCATCACCTCCTCGGCGTCGCGCAGCATCGGGATCGCCTTGGGCGACGTGAAGGACGTCGCCTCGATCTTGGCGTAGCCGCACTCGCTGAGCGCGTCGATCAGTTCCACCTTGGTGTCGGTGGGGATGAACTCGGGCTCGATCTGGAACCCGTCGCGGGTGGCGACCTCGTTGAAATAGATCCGCTTCATGCTTGATCTCCCTTGATCACGCCGCGGCTCTTGAGCCCGGCGATCTGTTCGTCCGACAGTCCCAGTTCGCGCATCACGGTGTCGGTGTCCTGGCCGATACGCGGCGCATTGCGGCGATGGCCGCCCGGCGTGCGCGAAAGCTTGGGCACCACGCCCGGCACGGTGAGGATGTCGCCGTCATCCAGCGTCACCTGCTGCAGCATGCCGCGGGCGGCGTAGTGCGGGTCGGCCGCGATGTCGGCCACCGTGTAGATGCGGCCGACCGGCACGCCGGCGGCGTCCAGCGCCTGCAGCACCTCGTCGACGCTGCGGCCCTGGGTCCATGCCCCGATGGCGGCATCGATCTCGGCTACGCGTGCGACCCGGCCGGCGTTGTCGGCCAGTTCCGGGTCGGTGCCCAGGTCGTTGCGATCGATGGTGGCCATCAGGCGCTTGTAGATGCTGTCGCCGTTGCCGGCCACCAGCGCGTAGCCGTCGCGGCACAGGTAGGCGTTGCTGGGCGCGATGCCGGGCAAGGCGCTGCCGCCCGGGCCGCGCACCGCGCCGAAGGCGCTGTATTCGGGCAGCAGGCTTTCCATGCAGTTGAACACCGCCTCGTACAGGGCGACGTCCACCACCTGGCCGCGGCCGGAGCGCTGCCGCTCCTGCAGCGCCAGCAGGATGCCGATGACACCGTGCAACGCGGCCAGCGTGTCGCCGATGCTCACGCCCACCCGCACCGGCACCCGGCCCGGCTCCGCCGTCAGGTGGCGCAACCCGCCCATGGCCTCGCCGACCACGCCGAAGCCGGGCCGGTCGCGGTAGGGACCGGTCTGGCCGTAGCCGCTGATGCGCAGCACGATCAGGCGCGGGTTGGCTTCCAGCAGCTGCTCCGGACCCAGCCCCCAGCCTTCCAGCGCACCGGGGCGGAAGTTCTCGATCAGCACGTCGGCCTCGCCCGCCAGCTTGCGCACGATCTCCTGCGCCTCCTTGTTGCGCAGGTCGAGCGCCACCGAGCGCTTGTTGCGCGACTGCACCTGCCACCAGACCGAGGTGCCGTCCTTCAGCAGCCGCCAGTTGCGCAGCGGATCGCCGGCGCCGGGTGGCTCGATCTTGACGACCTCGGCGCCGAAGTCGGCCAGCGTCTTGCCGGCGAAGGGGCCGGCGATGAGCTGGCCCATTTCCAGGACTTTCAGGCCGGCCAGCGGTCCGGTGGGGGTGGTGTTGGTCTCCATGGGGCGCAGTGTGTCCCCGGGGCGCGCGGGCGTCTATTGCCGTTTGCGGGGACGAGGTTTCGCCGTTTGCGAAGGCTCGACGAGGAAGCGCACCAGCGCCTGCACCGCCGGGTCGACGGGGCCGCTGCGGGTGGCCACCAGAATCCCGCGCGCGGCCCAGGGGTCGGACAGCGCGCGCCAGCGCAGCTTCATGGCGCCGATGATGGGCAGCGCCGCCGCCTTCGGCAGCACGGCGATGCCGAGGCCGGACGCCACCAGGTGGCAGACGGCGTCGAAGCTGCGCACCTGCATGCGCAGGCGCAGCGCCTGGCCGGCAGCATGGGCGGCGCGCTGCAACTGGCCGACCAGGGCCGCACCCTCGGCCAGGGTGATCCAGTCCTCGTCCAGCGCGTCGGCCAGCGCCACCGGGCCGCGCCCCACCAGCCGGTGCCGGGGCGGCAGCACCAGCACCAGTTCGTCCTCGCGGAACAGCTGGCAGTCCAGGCCCTCGGTCTCGGCGCCCTCGACGAACACGCCGACGTCGGCCCGGCCCTCGCGCAGCGCCGCCACCACGGCGTCGGACACCTGCTCGTCGAGGTCGACCCGGACCTGCTGCTCCTGGCGGGCGTAGCGCGCCAGCAGCGGCGGCAGGAACTGGTTGATGGCGGCGGTGCTGGCGCAGAGGCGCACGTGCTGCGCGATGCCGTCGCGCAGGTCGGCCAGTTCGCTTCCCATCTGCTCCAGCGACTGCAGCAGCGCCAGCGCGTGGCGGGCGAACACGCGGCCGGCGGCGGTGGGCAGCAGGCCGCGGCCGTGGCGCGCGAACAGCGGCTCGCCGATGGCGTCCTCCAGCTCGCGGATGCGCCGGCTGGCCGCGGCAAGCGCCAGGTGCGCCTCGCGCGCGGCGCCGCTCAGGCTGCCGTGGGCGATGCAGTCCACCACCAGGCGGATCGACACGAGGTCGAAGCGGGCGAGGTTGTAGGGGCTGCGGCGGCGGGTGGACATGGGGCGGAGCTTAACGGCCTCCGTGCTCCCTTAGGGTGTGCAGCTTGCTGCGCACCATGGCGGCGCGGGAAAGGTGCGCAGCGAAGCTGCACACCCTACAAAGAGGGTCAGCCCTCGGCGATCAGCGCCGCCAGCACGACCAGCTTCTCCGCCACCGGGGCGAGCTTGCCGGCGCGATCATCCGGCGCCGCCAGCAACCGGTCGAGCAACTCCTCGATAGCCCGAGCGGCGTCGCCGATGTCGCGCAAGCCGAAGGTGCCGCAGGACCCCGCCAGCTTGTGCACGACGCGATGCAGTTCGCACAAGGGCACTTCGTCCTCGGGATTGGCCAGGCTGGCCTGCAGGTAGCCCTGCGCTTCGCGCACGCGCTCGGGCAGCTGCTGCGCGAAGTCCGCGCGGAACTGCTGCATCGCCAGCTGGAAATCGCTGCCGCCGCTCATGGGCGGTTCGACTCAGTCTTCGCCCATGTGCAGCCAGTCCGTTTCCGGCATGGACTGCATGAAGGCCATCAGGCTTTCGAGCACGCCCTGGGCCTCGGCCCATTCGATGTGCTCGCGGAACAGCAGGCGCTTGGTGAGCGGCGCCGTCTTGCTCCACACGGGGCCGGTCGGCGGGGCCGGCGGCGTCTGCACGCCGCGCGGCGTCTGGCGGGCCGGCAGCAGCGCATGCAGTTCCTCCCAGCGCGCGGCGCGCGGGCAGACGCGGTTGTTGCGGCGGGCCACCAGCATGGCGGCGTCGAGCGTGAACAGGGGCTGGGCCTCGGGCTTGCGCGCGCGCGGGGCCTCCAGGGAGGACGCCGGCCGGGTCTTGGCCCAGCCCTGATCTTCGGCCGGCCGGTGCAGCTCCGATGCCGGGGCGGTGTCGGCGAAGCGGCGTTCGTGCTGCTGGTTCACTTCGGACCACAGGGCCCACACCGATTCGCCATTTCTCTCCACGGCTTCGGGTGCGGGAATCTTGTCGCCCAGAGCGTAGGGCAGGTCGAGTGCGCCGCCGGGGCCGCGCGACGGGGAAGTCTTTGGATTTTTTGGAGCGGAGGTCGCCATTGTGCGTGTACTGTAATTGCTCCGAGGGGACGCGCCGCCAACTGAGGCGGAAAACTTAACCCGAGCGAAGGAAACCCCCTAAGACTAGTCCCTCTGTGGGGCACGAGCGACGTTCACCAGGGGCGGTTCGTGAATTAAGTCGGAAATCGGCCCTGACTACACTGGGCCATGGCCAGTCCCGCCCTGCCCGCGAAATCACCCCAATCCCTCTCGGGGCTGCTGCCCTTCCTGCGCCCGTACTGGTGGCGCATCGCGCTGGCGGTGCTGTTCCTGCTGCTCGCGGCAGTGGCGATGCTGATCTTCCCGATCGCGCTGCGCGGCATGATCGACGGCGGCCTCTCGGCCAACCCCGGCGCGCGGCTGGTGGCCCTGCGCGAACACTTCCTGCTGCTGTTCGCCGTCGCCGTGATGCTGGGGCTAGCCTCCGCGGCGCGCTTCTACCAGGTGAGCTGGCTGGGCGAGCGCGTCACGGCGGACCTGCGCAACGCCGTCTACGCCCACGTGCTGCAGCAAAGCCCGGAGTTCTTCGAAAGCACCCAGACCGGCGAGGTGCTGTCGCGCCTGACCACCGACACCACGCTGGTCCAGACCGTGGTCGGCTCCTCCTTTTCCCTCGGCTTGCGCAACCTGGTGATGGGACTGGGCGCGCTGGGCATGCTGGTGGTGACGCACCCCTACGTGATGACGCAGGTGCTGCTGGTCGTGCTGCTGGTGGTGCTGCCGGCCATGTGGTTCGGCCGTCGGGTCCGCAAGCTCTCGCGCGCCAGCCAGGACCGGCTGGCCGATTCCAGCGCGATCGCGGCCGAGGTGCTGAACGCGATCCCCGTGGTCCAGAGCTATGCCGCCGAGACGCGCGAGGCGCAGCGCTTCGACGGCGCCACCGAGAACGCCTTCCAGACCGGCATTCGCCGCACCCGGGCGCGCGCGGCGCTGGTGGCCTTCGTCATCATCGCCAATTCCGCCCTGATGCTGTGGGGCCTGTACCAGGGCACGCAGGCGGTGATTCGCGGCGACCTGAGCGCCGGCCAGCTGGGGCAGGCCGCGCTTTACGTGGGCATCTTCGCCGGCGCGGTGGCGATCCTGGGCGAGGTCTACGGCGACCTGCTGCGCGCGGCCGGCGCCACCGAGCGTCTGATGGAGCTGCTGGCCAGCCGCTCGCCGGTGGCCTCGCCGGCGTCACCGGTGCCGGCGCCGGCGGCCGGCGCGGGCAGCAAGGTGGAGTTCCGCAACGTGCGCTTCAACTACCCCTCGCGGCCGGCCACGCCGGCGCTGGCCGACTTCAGCCTGAACGTGCGGCCGGGGGAGACGCTGGCCCTGGTCGGCCCGAGCGGCGCCGGCAAGACCACGGTGTTCCAGCTGCTGCTGCGCTTCTACGACCCGCAGCAGGGCAGCATCCTGGTGGACGGCGTCGCGATCCGCGACCTGAAGCTGCAGGACCTGCGCGCGCGCATCGGGCTGGTGCCGCAGGAACCGGTGATCTTCTCGGCTTCGGCGCTGGAGAACATCCGCTACGGACGGCCGGAGGCCAGCGACGACGAAGTGATGGAAGCGGCGCGCGGCGCCTTCGCCCACGACTTCATCCTGGCGCTGCCGGAGGCTTACGGCACCTTCCTGGGCGAACGCGGCGTGCGCCTGTCCGGCGGCCAGCGGCAGCGCGTCGCGATCGCGCGGGCGATGCTGAAGAACCCGCCCCTGCTGCTGCTGGACGAGGCCACCAGCGCGCTGGACGCGGAGAGCGAGCGCATGGTGCAGGCGGCGCTGGAACAGGCGATGCAGGGACGCACCACGCTGGTGATCGCGCACCGGCTGGCGACGGTGCAGAAGGCCGACCGCATCGTGGTGCTGGACCACGGCCACATCGTCGAATCAGGGAAGCACGAGGCCTTGATGGCGGCGGGCGGAATTTATGCGCGGCTGGCGGCGCTGCAGTTCATGGATTGACGGATAGCGCTGGGGTTCGGCTATCGCGCTCACCCCAGCCTACGACAGGCGATCGCGCGTCGGCGCTTACTGCAACGGACCCTTAAGCCCCTTGGGCACCGGCAGCGGCATCACCGCGATGCCCTCCTCCAGCAGCGACTCCGTCTCTTCCCGCGACGCCTGCCCGCGGATGTTGCGGTCCCCGGTTTCGCCGTAGTGGATCTTGCGGGCCTCTTCGGCGAACTTCTCGCCGACGTCCTCGGTGTTGGCCAGCACGTGGCGCACCATCTCCATCCAGGCCGCCTGCATCTTCGCGTCGGGCGCATTCATCACCTGCTGCTTGCCGGGCGCGGCCGGCTCGGCGGCGCCCAGGTTCAGGCGCGGCGCGCTCGGCAGCTTGGCCACCCGCGCGTCGCCGCACAGGGGGCATTCCACCAGCCCGCGGGTGAGCTGGTCCTGGAATTCGTCTTCCGAGCCGAACCAGCCCTCGAAACCGTGGCCGTGGCCGCACTGGAGATTGAGGACCTTCATGGTATGGAAGGTAGTGCCTTCCAGTCGAGTTTCCAAGCCCCGGACAAAACGTTTTGCAGCCACAGGGCGGCGGCCAGGGTCTTGGAGTCCTGCACCTTGCCCTCGCCGCACCAGCGCAGGAACTCTTCCGGCGTGGCGGTGAAGACCTCCAGGAACTCGCCCTGGTCCAGCTTGGCCTGCTGCAGCTTCAGGCCGCGGGCGAACCAGATCTCGATCTTCTCGTCGGAATAGGCCACCGTGGGGTTCATGGTGAAGGCGTAGGCCCATTCGCCCGCGACGTAGCCGGTTTCCTCGAGCAGTTCGCGCTGGCCGCAGGCCAGGCCGCCCTCGCCCTGATCGAGCTTGCCGGCCGGAATTTCGATCATCACCCCGCCCGCCGCATGGCGGAACTGGCGTTCCAGCACGATCCGGCCGTCGTCCAGCAGCGGCACCACGGCCACCGCGCCCGGGTGCAGCACGAACTCGCGGGTGGTGAGGCTGGCGTCCGGCAGCCGCACGGTGTCGCGCACCACGTGCAGGAACTTGCCTTTCAGCAGTTCCTCGCGGGAGACCGGTTCTTCGACCAGGTGCTTGTCGGTGGACATCAATGCCTCCCGTGCCGGAACAGGTAACGCCACACGAAGCCGGGAAAGGCGAACGTGAGGAACATGGCGCCGGTGACGGCGTAGAACTCCCAGCCCTGCGGCGCGATCTGCCCGGCGCGCTTTTCCAGCGCCAGGCCGATGCCGCCGGCCACGAAGTACATCAGCACCAGCTCGGCGAGCCGGATTGCAAGATTCTTGCCGCGCGCCAGCGCCACCAGGCCCAGCACGCGCTGGCTCAGGAACGGCAGGTTGGCGGCGAGGAAGGCCAGCACGAGCACCAGCCAGATGGAGGCAGCCTGGGACAAAGCCGGTCAAGTCCCTAGCGTCTTGATGATGGCCTGGGCGCACAGCGACATCAGGCCGCCGGGCAGGATGCCCAGGACCAGCACCAGGGCGCCGTTGATGGTCAGCACCACCCGCACGTCGATCGGCGCGGCCACCGTGGTGGCGGTGATCGGCTCGTCGAAGTACATGACCTTGACCACGCGGATGTAGTAGAAGGCCGCCACCAGCGACATCATCACCGCGAACACCGCCAGCACGATGAACATGGCGCTGCCCGACACCAGCAGCGCCTGCAGCACCGCCAGCTTGGCGTAGAAGCCCACCAGCGGCGGCACGCCGGCCAGCGAGAACAGGCAGATGGCCATCACGCCGGCGTACAGCGGGCTGCGCTGGTTCAGGCCGGCCAGGTCGGCGATCTCGTCGCTTTCGAAGCCCTCGCGCGCCAGCAGCAGGATCACCCCGAAACTGGCCAGCGTGGTCAGCACGTAGGTGATGATGTAGAACATCGCCGAGCTGTAGGCGTTGGCGGCGGCGGCGGCGTTGCCGTTGACCACGCCCGACAGCAGGCCCAGCAGGACGAAGCCCATCTGGCCGATCGTCGAATAGGCCAGCATCCGCTTCAGGTTGGACTGGGCGATGGCCGCCAGGTTGCCGATGAAGAGCGAGGCCACGGCCAGCACCACCAGCATCTGCTGCCAGTCGATGGCCAGCGGCAGCAGGCCTTCCACCAGCAGCCGGATGCAGATGGCGAAGGCGGCCAGTTCCGGCGCGCTGGCGATCATCAGCGTGACGGCGGTCGGCGCGCCCTGGTAGACGTCCGGGATCCACATGTGGAAGGGCGCGGCGCCCAGCTTGAAGGCCAGGCCGGCGACGATGAAGACCAGGCCGAACACCAGCACCTGGTGCTTCACCTGGCCGGTGCCGACCACCTTGAACACGGTGCCGATGTCCAGCGAGCCGGTGGCGCCGTACATCATCGACAGGCCATAGAGCAGGAAGCCGCTGGCCATGGCGCCCAGCACGAAGTACTTCATCGCCGCCTCGGTGGCGACGGCGTGGTCGCGCCGCAGCGCCACCAGCGCGTAGCTGGAGAGCGTGAGCAGTTCCAGGCCCAGGTAGATCACCAGGAAGTTGCTGCCCGAGATCATCACGAAGATGCCCAGCAGCGCGAACATCGCCAGCGTGAACATCTCGCCGCCGCGCAGCATGTCGCGGTCGCCGGCGTAGGGCCGGCCGTAGACCAGGCACACCATCATGGAGATGGTGGAGAAGCACTTCAGCCAGTTGGCCATGGGGTCGGCCACCACCATCCGGTTGAAGGCGTAGACGGTGGCGCCGTCCACCGCCGCCTGGGCGGTCAGCCAGGCGACGGCCGCCAGCGTCAGCATGGTCAGCGCGTAGGTGGCGGTGCGCAGCCGGCTGGTCACGCCCAGGTCCACCAGGGCGATCAGGCAGGCCATGGCCAGCAGCAGGATGTCCGGCGTGACGGCGAGCAGGCTTGTCTTGTCGATCATTTTGTTCGTTCCCGCTTTACTGCAGCTTCGAAGCCGCGACGTGCTTCAGGAAGTCGGCCACCGAGGTGTTCATGACGTCGGTGAAGGGTTTCGGGTACACGCCCATGTACAGCACCGCCGCGGCCAGCAGGCCCAGCATCAGGAACTCGCGGGCGTTGATGTCGGTCAGGGTCTTGACGTGGTCGTTGGTGACCGGGCCGAAGTACACGCGCTTGACCATCCACAGGGTGTAGGCGGCGCCGAAGACCAGCGCGGTGGCGGCCGCGAGCCCGAGCCAGAAGTTGGCCTTGACGGCCGCCAGGATCACCATCCACTCGCCGACGAAGCCGGCGGTGGCGGGCAGGCCGCAGTTGGCCATGGCGAACAGCACCGCGAAGGCGGTGAAGGTGGGCATGGTGTTGACCACCCCGCCGTAGTCCGCGATCTCGCGCGAGTGCACCCGGTCGTACAGCACGCCGATGCACAGGAACATGGCGCCCGAGACGAAGCCGTGGGCGATCATCTGCACCAGGCCGCCGGCCACGCCGAGGTCGTTGAAGACGAAGAAGCCGAGCGTGACGAAGCCCATGTGGGCCACCGACGAATAGGCCACCAGCTTCTTCATGTCCTGCTGCACCATCGCCACCAGGCCGACGTAGATCACCGCGATCAGCGATAGCGCGATGATCAGCCAGGCCCATTCGCGCGAGGCGTCGGGCGCGATCGGCATCGAGAAGCGCAGGAAGCCGTAGGCGCCCAGCTTCAGCATGATGGCGGCCAGCACGGCGGAGCCGCCGGTGGGCGCCTCGACGTGCACGTCGGGCAGCCAGGTGTGCACCGGCCACATCGGCACCTTGACCGCGAAGGCGGCGAAGACGCCGAAGAACAGCAGCGTCTGCACCGTGCCGGCCAGCGGCAGCTTGTGCCAGGTGGCGATGTCGAAGCTGCCGCCCGAGGCGTTGTACAGGAAGATCAGCGCAACCAGCGTCAGCAGCGAGCCGAGCAGCGTGTACAGGAAGAACTTGAAGGCCGCGTAGATCTTGTTCGGGCCGCCCCAGATGCCG
>JAQGMU010000587.1 GCA_028292195.1 Ramlibacter sp.
CACCTCCTTGCAGGATTACCCGCTGCACCCGCAGGTCGCGGTCCAGTTGCACCACGTCGGCCCAGGCGCCGGGCGCGAGCCGGCCGCGGTCAGCCAGTTCCAGGAAATCGGCGGCGAAGGTGGACACGCGCCGCGCCGCGTCATCGAGCTCCAGGCCGACCACATCCACCAGGTTGCGCAGCGCGCGGTCCATGGTCAGCGTCGAGCCGGCCAGGGTGCCGTCGGCCAGCCGCACGCCGCCCAGGCACTTGGTCACGGCCTGCCGGCCCAGGCGGTACTCGCCGTCCGGCATGCCGGTGGCGGCGGTCGAATCGGTCACGCAGTACAGGTGCGGGATGCAGCGCAGCGCGACGCGGATCGCGCCCGGGTGCACGTGCAGCAGGTCGGGAATGATCTCGGCGTACTGGGCGTGCGCCAGCGCCGCGCCCACCATGCCGGGCAGGCGGTGGTGCAGCGGCGTCATGGCGTTGAACAGGTGGGTGAAGCCGCGCGCGCCGCGCTCCATCGCTTCCTGTCCGTGCTCGTAGCCGCCGGCGGTATGGCCGATCTGGACACGGTAGCCCGCGGCGACCAGCGCCGCGATGGCGTCCATGTTGCCCGGCACCTCCGGGGCCAGCGTCAGCAGGCGCACCGGCGCCAGCGCATCCAGCCGGCGCAGTTCGGCCAGGGAGGCTGGCCGGGCGAAATCCGGCTGCGCGCCCAGCTTGGCGGCGCTGATGTACGGGCCTTCGAGGTGGATGCCCAGCACCCGGGCCGCCCCCGGGGCGCCGTCGCGGCAGAGCGCACCGATGGCGTCCAGTGCGACTGCCAGGTCCTCGTAGGGCGCCGTCATGGTGGTGGCCAGCAGCGCCGTCGTGCCGTGTTCGGCGTGGCGGCGCGCCACCTGCAGGGCCGCGTCGCCGCCTTCCATGACGTCGCGGCCGGCGCCGCCGTGCACGTGCAGGTCGATGAAGCCGGGCAGCAGCAGCGGGTCGCTTCGCTCGCGCGCCTGCGCCGCCGTGATCGGCGAGCCGGTTATGCCGGCAATGCGGCCCTGGGCGTCGACGCTGAGGGTGCCGGCGACGAAGCCCGCCGGCGTCAGGATGCTGCCTGCCAGCTTCTGCGTCACAGGGCCGCTTCCGTCGTTTCAGCCCGGACGGCCCGGCGGATCAGGGTCAGCGCGCCGGCCACGGCGTTGTCCTGGGCCGGCACCAGCCGGCCGCGCAGCGCCGGCCGCATGCGCGGGGCGAGGAGTTCGGCAATGCTGCCGCTGGCGGCCAGCGGCAGGCGGCCGCGCGGGTCGATGGCCAGCGCCAGGTCTTCGAGCGCCGCCACGGCGCCTTGCAGCAAGGCCGCCGCCGCCGGGTCCTGTTCTTCGGTGTCGAACACGGCGCGCGCCAGCTGGGCGTACTCGTACTGGCCGGCCCCGGTGCACCAGGATTGCAGGCTCTCGCGCTCGTCGCCGCAGTGCATCCAGACGCGGCGCGCCAGCGGGCTCGCATTGGCCCGCCCGTCGAGCGCGGCCTGGCCTTGCCGCACGGCCTGCAAGCCGAGCCAGGCTCCGCTGCCTTCGTCACCCACCGGAAAACCCCATCCGCCGACTGTAGCGCGGCTGCCGTCGGCCCGCAGCGCTTCGGCGATGCTGCCGGTGCCGGCGATGAGGATCGCGCCCGGCCGGCCGCCATGCGCGCCCAGGAGCATCGTGAAGGAATCGGTCTCCGCTTCCAGCCGGGCCAAGCCCGGGTCGGCCGCTAGGAACTGTTCACGCAGCGGTGCATGGCTGACGCCCGACAGGCCGGCCGCCAGGGCACAGCGGCTCCACTTGGGTTGCGCCAGCCCGGCCTGGTCAAAGGCAGCCCGGACGGCAATCTCGATATTTCGCCAGGCCTTGGCCACGCCCTGCCCCAGGGCCGACGGCCCGGCTTGGCCGGAGCCGACCAGGTCGCCACCATTGCGCTGCACCAGCACGCGGGTGCCGCTGCCGCCTCCGTCGACGCCGATCAGATAGTCAACCATAAGGTTTAGACCGGACAAATGGCGAGAGTTGCAGCTCAGCAGCGTCCGTCCATGCGGCTGTAGACCTTGGCTGACGAGCACGGCTAAGCTTGCGTATGGCAGCGCCGCTTGCGTTTTATTTCGATTTCATCTCGCCCTACGGCTATTTCGCCAGCCTGCGCGTGGAGGAAGTGGCGGCCCGGCATGGGCGAAACGTCGACTGGCGGCCCATGCTGCTGGGCGTGGCCGTGCTCAAGGTGATGGGGCTCAAGCCGCTGCTGGACACGCCGCTGAAGGGCGACTACGTGCGGCGTGACGTGCTGCGCTACGCCCGCCGGCACGGGGTGCCGCTGCGGCGCGACCTCAATGCCTCGGTCGGCAACCCGCTGCCGCCCGCTCGCGCCTTCTACTGGGTCAAGCAGCAGCATCCGCACCTGGAGGCGGCCATGGCGCATGCGCTGTTCCATGCGTTCTGGGCCGAGGGACGCGACCTTTCCACGCCGGAGCAGGTGGGCGCCATCGAGTTGCCAGGCGGGCTGGATGGTGAGGTGCTGGCCGAGGCGACCGCCAGCGGAGAAGCAGCCGCCCTGCTGCGCAACGCCGTGGCTTCGGCGCTCAGGGCGGGGGTGTTCGGCTCGCCCACGATCGTCGCCGACGGCGAACCGTTCTGGGGCGTGGACCGGCTTGCCGACGTCGACGACTGGCTGGCCCAGGGGGGTTGGTGATAGCGGCTAGCCGGTGAACCGGAACTCGATCGTCACGGCGATCGCGCCCAGCGCCTGGCGCAGGCGCTGGCGCAAAGCTTCGTCGTCCGCCGCCGCGATTTCGATGCTCGCCACCGGCGCTGCGCCCTGCTCCCGCACCGTCACGCACAGGCCCGCGCCCGGCGCCGCGGCGGCCAGCACTTCGCGCAGCTTCAGCTCGATCGCGTTCAGCCGCAGCGCCGGCTTGTAGACCTTGCCGATCGCCGTCAGCGGCAGGTTCTCCAGGACCACCACCCGCTTCGGCACGGCAGGCCGTTCGTAGACGGTGGGTGCCACTTCCGCCAGCAGCACTTCCGGCTGCACCTGCACACCCGGCTTGAGGGTGACGAAGGCGGCCGGCACCTCGCCTGCGTGCGGGTCCGGCTCGGCGACCACCGCGCACATCGCCACCGCCGGGTGGGCCAGGAAAGCGTCCTCCACCAGGCCGGGGTCGATGTTGTGCGAGCCGCGGATGATCACGTCCTTGGCGCGGCCGGTGACGTGCACGTAGCCCCGGGCATCGATGTGGCCGAGGTCGCCCGAAACGAGCCAGCCCTGCTCGAACATGCCGGTGTCGCGCGCCGCCTCGGTGTAGCCGGGGCTGACATTCGGGCCGCGCAGCACCAGCACGCCGGTTTCGCCGGCAGCGCAGCTTTCGCGCAGCTGCACCTGGCCGTCGCGCCACGGGACGACGCGCACCTCGGTATAGGGCAGGCGCAGGCCGGCCGAGCCGGGCACGCGCGGCGCCGCGGCCGGTTCGATGGAAACCAGCCCGGCACATTCGGTCATGCCCAGGATGTTGCGCACCGGGATCTTCAAGGCCTGCTCGAAGCGCGCCGCCAATTCGGTGGGCAGCGGCGAGCCGCCGGTGTAGGCGACACGGATGCGGGAAATGTCCGCGTCCACCGGCAGGTTGCACAGGCTGGCCAGGATGGTCGGCACGCAGGCCAGCGCGGTGACGCCTTCGCGCTCGCAGAACTTCCAGTAGTTGCGCAGGAAGGCGGCGTTGCGCATGCCGGTGACGGTGGGCAGCACCTGCGTCGCGCCCACCGCCAGCAGCGCGAGCCCGTAGACAAAGGCGCCGGCGACGTGGAACAGCGGGAAGCCGTTCACTTCGACCGTGCGCTCGTCGAAGCCGTAGAACAGGTGGGCGAACCAGGCGCTGTGGGCTTCGTTGCCGTGCGTGTGCCGCACCAGCTTGGGCGCGCCGGTGGTGCCGCCGGTGTGGAACAGCGCGGCGACGCGGTCGGGGCCGGGTTGCGGGTCGAAGTTCAGGGTGTCCGGCTGCGCCTGCAAGGCCGCTTCGAAGCCGTCGCCGATGCGCAGCACGGTGCGCGCGGCTAGCCCCGGCACCTTTTGCAGCGTGGACCAGATGTCCAGCTCCGCGTTCGGCCCCAGCGCGACCACGGCCTTGGCACCGCTCGCTTCCAGCAGCGCCGCGATGTGGTCCGGCTGCAGCATGAAGTTGATGGGGCAGGCGCGGCCCGCCAGCTGTGCGCCCCACAGCGCGTACTGCGTGGCCGGGACGTTGGGCGCGAGGATCGCCACCGCATCGTCCGGGCCGACGCCCAGGCTGCGGAACAGGTTGGCGGCGCGCTGCAAGTTGGCCAGCAGCGTGGCGTAGCTGATTCGAACCGGCGGCGTCGCCAGCTCGCCGTCCGGCAGGTAGACGAAGGCCGCGCGCTCGGGATGCAGCCGCGCCGCGCGGGCGATCAGGCCGTAGGTCGTGCGTGCGGGAATCGCCTGCTGGTAGGGCGTGCGTTCCAGCGCCTCGATGTCGGCGAGGCTGCGGAACGCCTCATGGACTCGAAAACCTCCGTGCTGCGCACTGCGGTATTCGCCCTTGGGGCGGCCCGGCGGGCTCATGCCAATCCGAGCAGGCGGACCGCGTTGCCTTTCAGGATGCCGGGCATCACCTCGGGCTTGAAGCCGGCGTCCTCGAAGTCCTTCATCCAGCGCTCCGGCGTGATCAGCGGGTAGTCGCTGCCGAACAGGATACGGTCCTTCAGCAGCGTGTTGGCGTACTGGACGAGTTGCTTGGGGAAGTACTTCGGGCTCCAGCCCGAGAGGTCGATCCACACGTTGGGTTTGTGCGTGGCAACCGAGAGCGCCTCG
>JAQGMU010000623.1 GCA_028292195.1 Ramlibacter sp.
TGCCAGGCCAGCCAGCCGCTGGCCAGGGCAAGCGCCACGGTCACCACGGTCGAAGCCAGCGAGCCGAAGAACAGCTTGCGCATCCGCAGCCGCCAACCGGAGGCGAACACCGGCGGCGCGCCTGGCCCGATCGGATGCGTGGCAACGAAGTGCGTCATCGCCCCCAGCCCTTGCTGCGGTGTTCGTAGGCGTGCATGGCCGCGCTCACCGCCAGGCTCACCACCGCGTAGAACGCCATCACGATGGCCATCACTTCCACCGACTGGCCGGTGTCGGTCAGCATCGTGTTGCCGATGGCCATGAAGTCCTGGTAGCCGATGGCCACCGCCAGCGTGCTGTTCTTGAAGATGCCCAGGTACTCGCTGGTCAGCGGCGGGATGCCCACCCGCAGCGCCTGCGGCAGCACCACCCGCCGCAGCACCGTGCCGCGCGACAGCCCGAGCGCCGCCGACGCTTCCCACTGGCCGCGCGGCAGCGAGCCGACCGCGGCGCGCACGATCTCCGCGATGAAGGCGGCCGTATAGAGGGAAATGCCGATGAACAGCGCGAAGAATTCCGGCGCCATGAAGATGCCGCCGGTCACCTCGAAACCGTCGACCCGGGGGAGGTCGAAAGACCAGCCGCCGTTCGCGTCCAGGCCGAACCACGCGAGATGGATGCCGCGGTTGGTGGCGAGCACGAGATGCCCGAGCGAGGAGGCTTCGGATGCCGGCGGCAGTTCGAGGATCAATCCATACCAGAGGAAGATGTGCAGCAGCAGCGGCACGTTGCGCATCACCTCGACGTAGCCGCGGCACAGCGCGCTGGCCAGCGCGTTGTGCGACAGCCGGCCCAGGCCCACCAGCACGCCGAGCAGCGTGGCCGCGACGATCGCGGCGGCCGTGATCTTCAGGCTGTTGAGCGCGCCCGCGACGAAGGCCCGTGCATAGCTGTCGACGCCGGCCTCCACCCGGATCGGCGCGTCGGACACCGGCGTGCGCGACGGCTCCCACAGGAAGGCGAAGCCGGAGTGGATGCCGCGCGCCTGCAGGTTGGCGCTGGTCACGTGGAACATCAGCACCAGCAGCCCGCCGAGGGCCGCGAACGCCAGCGCCTGGCGGCCGGTGTCGCGCCAGTTCCAGGCGGCCGGCTTCACTGCATCGGCACGGCGTAGAGCAGGCCGCCCTGGGCCGCCAGCCGGTTGGCCGCGCGCGGCATGCCGCTGGCCGAGAAGGCGCGTTCCCACATCTCGCCGTAGTTGCCGACCTGGGCGATCACGTTGGCGGCCCATTCCTTGTCCAGGCCCATCGAGGGGCCGAGGTCGCCGTCGATGCCCAGCAGCCGCTTCACGGGCGCATCGGTGGAGCCGGCGAAGGTCTTGACGTTCTTCGAGCTGATGCCCAGTTCCTCCGCCGCCACCATGGCGTTGCTGGTGTAGCGCACGATGTCGAACCAGCGCTCGTCGCCCTTGCGCACGGCACCGGCCAATGGCTCGCGGCCATGCGTTTCGGCCAGCATCACGTAGTCGGCGGCCTGGGCGCCCAGCGTGGACGTGAAGCTGGCGATGGCGGCGGCGTCGTGGAACATGACGTCGCAGCGCCTGGCCAGGAAGGCCTTGCGCATCTGTTCGCCCTCGGCGAAGGGCACGGCCTTGTAGCGGACCTTGAGCTTGCCGAAGTACTCCGCGGCGTTCGACTCGCCCGGCCCTGAGATCATGCAGACGCTGGCGCCATTGAGCCTGGCGGTGGACGTCACCTTGGCCGCCTTGGGCACCAGGAAGCCCCAGGTGTCGTAGAAATTGACGTTGGTGAACTGGATGCCCGACTTGGTCTCGCGCGTCATCGTCCAGGTGATGTTGGCGTAGGCGACGTCGACTTCGCCCGACTGCACGGCCGGCAGGCGCTGCGCCGGGGCCAGGCTGACGAACTTCACCTTGCCCGCGTCGCCGAAGACCGCAGCGGCCACCGAGCGGCAGGAGTCGGCGTCGATGCCGCGCATGACGCCCTGGCTGTCCGGCAGGGAGAAGTTCGCCGAGCTGCCGATCACGCCGCAGTTCAGTACGCCGCGGGCCTTGACCGCCGCCAGCGTCGGCGAAGTGGTGGCCGGCGCCGCCGGGGCCTGGGCCCGGGCGCTGCCCGCGAAGGCGGCTGCCAGGGTCAGCGCGAGGGCGAGAGTGGCTTGCGAACGCATGGTGTCTCCTCTTTCAATGGGGGGTCACGGCTTCCGCCAGCGCGGCCAGCATCTGGTCGACCTCGGCGGTGGTGTTGTAGAAATGCGGCGAAACGCGGATGCCCTCGCCGCGTGCCGAGACGCTGATGTTGCGGTCGGCCAGCCGCTGCCGCACCGCCTCGCCGTCGGCGCAGCGGAAAACGAAGATGCCGGCACGCTGCCGCGCCGGCGTGACCAGGTCCAGCCCGCGCGCCGCGGCGCCGGCGATGATGTGGGTGCCGAGCGCGTGCACGCGCTGGTAGACCAGCGGCCAGCCGACGCCCTCGAAGAAATCCAGCGTCGCGTCCAGCCCGTACATGGCCGGCACGTTGACGTGGGCGTACTGCAGCTGCGCCGGTTCGTGCATGTTGGCGTAGCCCTGGAACGCCGGCTCCAGCGCCGCCCGCGCGCGCTCCGACACCACCAGCACGCCGACGCCGAAGCCGGACAGCATCCATTTGAAGAAGGAAGACGCGTAGATGTCGACCAGCGAGAGCTCGGTGGGGACCGCCCCCAGGGCCTGGATGCCATCGACCATCAGCAGCGCACCCAGCGGGCGGCAGGCGCGGCCCAGCGCCGCCAGGTCGAGCGTGGTGCCGGTGCTCGAGTGGGTCTGCGAGACCACCAGCACGCGCG
>JAQGMU010000627.1 GCA_028292195.1 Ramlibacter sp.
CGGCGTAGTCCTGCCAGCCCAGCATGCCCATCACCGCATCACCTTCCGCATAGCCGGCATGGCGCGAAGCAACGACGACGCCGGCGGCGAAGCTGCGCATCACGCCGCCCACCGGCACCGGGTCCGAATAGTTGGCCGCGGCGTTGACCCAGCCGCGCATGGCGGGCTCGACCGAGAGGAAATCGTTGCGCACCAGGAACTGGCCCTCGCGCAGTTCGGGCAGCGGCGCTTCCGCCAGGCGGAAGTGCTCCGCCTGCGGGATGCCGTTCGGGCGCGCGGCCAGCAGGACCTGGCGGTTGCGGGTCGGGAAGGAGCTTGCGGTGGCGGCCATCACTGCAGCCCCAGGATGGCGATCGCGGCCACGCCCAGGTAAGGCACGCCGCCCAGGTTGTGGGTGAGGCCCAGGCTGGGCGACTTCAGCTGCCGCTTGCCGGCGCGCCCGAGCAGTTGCGTGTAGACCTCGTAGGCCATGCGCAGGCCGGTGGCGCCTATCGGGTGGCCGAAGCATTTCAGGCCGCCGTCCACCTGGCAGGGCACGCCGCCGCCTTCGCGGTCGTAGAAGCCATCGAGCACGTCGGTCACGGCCTGGCCGTCGGCGGAGATGCCCAGGTCTTCCATCGTCACCAGCTCGGTGATCGAAAAACAGTCGTGCACCTCGACCAGGTCCAGTTCCTCGCGCGGGTTGCGGATGCCGGCCTCCTCGTAGGCGCGCCTGGCGGCATTGCGGGTCGTGCGCACGTAGCTGCCGTCCCAGCTGTCGGTGCCCGATTCCACGCCCGACGAGGCGGACAGCTGCAGCGACTTGATGGTCACCAGGTCCCTCTTGCCCAGCGCGCGGGCGATCTCCGGCGTGGTGACGATGGCGGCGGCGGCGCCGTCGCTGACGCCGCAGCAGTCGAACAGGCCCAGCGGCTCGGCGATCATCGGCGCTTCCAGGATCTGCTCCATGGTCACTGCCTTCTGCAGGTGCGCCTTCGGGCTGAGCGTGCCGTTCTGGTGGCTCTTCCACGAGACGTGAGCCAGCGCCTTCTTCAACTGCTCCTTCGACATGCCGTACTTGGCGCGGTAGCCCGCGGCCAGCTGGGCGAAGCCGCCGGGGGCCGAGCCGAGCGGCATCCACAGGTCGTTCAAGGTGCCCTTGAACGGCATCGGCAGGCCGCCGTAACCGGTGTCCTTCAGCTTCTCCGCGCCTATGGCCAGCGCGATGTCGACCGCGCCCGAGGCCACGGCATAGGCCGCGCCGCGCAGCGCCTCGGTGCCGGTGGCGCACATGTTCTCGACCCGGCTGATCGGGATGCCGTCCAGCCGCAGCGCCATCGCCGCCGGGATGCAGGAGTTGCCGACGTTGACCGAATCCAGGCCGGAGCCGTACCAGGCGGCCTCGATGCGCGAGCGGTCGATGCCGGCGTCGGCCAGTGCTTCGTCGAAGGCCTCCGCCAGCAGCTGCGGCGTGCCGGCATCCCAGCGCTCGCCGAAGCGCGAGCAGCCCATGCCCAGGATGGCGACCTTGTCCTTGATGCCCGTTGCCATGTCAGATCCTTTCACGCCGCCAGCGGCGTCGCCTTCCAGAAGTAGCGCGGGTAGCCGCGCGCCTTGTCCACGTCCTTGATGCGGTAGGCCATGCGCAGCGGCGTGCCGACCTCGAGCCCGGACTGGCCGACGTCGACCATTTCCATCTGCAGACGGGCGCCATTGTCGAACTGCACGAAGCCCACGTAGAGCGGCGGCGACGGGTGGTACGAGAGCCAGTCGGCCGTGTAGGTCAGCACCTTGGCCGGCACGTCCGGCAGCGGCGCCTGGTCGAACTGTTCGCTGGGCGCGTTGCAGCCGGGCTTGACGCAATAGGCCAGCTGCGGAAACTGCACGGTGCCGCAAGCGCGGCAACGGCCGGCGACGAAGCCCGCCAGCTGGTCGCGCGAACGGTATTGCTCGGTCAGAGCGGTCTTGATCGGCTTCTCGGCGCGCATGCCCCACTCCAGGTCGACGCCCTGGTCGTAGGAGAGCAGCCGCAGGTAGGCGTCGTGCGGCTGGCCGTCGGCCAGCGCGCCGCCGACGCCGCGCCGCGGCTTGAAGGAAGCGATGGCGTCGGTGGCGCGCAGCACCAGGGCATCGCAGCCCTGGCCGAAGCCGACCAGCAGGATCAGCTCGCCCGGCTTCGCCTTCTCCAGGGTCAGGGCGAGCATCAGCAGCGGGTGCGCGCTGCCGCTGTAGCCGCAGGCCTCGTCCAGCGGGTCGGCTTCGACGCCGGCAGCCAAGCCGAGTTTTTTGGCCACGCCGGCGACGGTGCCGCGGAAGGGCGAGGCCATCACGAAGTGCTTGATGGCGCCCGGCTGCACATCGGCCTGCTTCAGCGCCGCGGCGACGGTGGGCGGCACCAGCTTCAGGTAGCCCTCGTCGCGGATCCAGCGCTCTTCCCAGAAGTAGTCGTACTTGTTGTCGGCCGAACGGAAGTGATCGACGAACACCGTGGAGTTGCTGGCGCTGCCAAGCAGCGTGGCCAGCACGCCTTCGCGGCCGACGGTGAAGGCAGCGGCGCCGGCGCCGAAGCTGATTTCCTGGGTGCTGGCCGGCTTGCCGCGCGGCCGGTCGCTGGCGACCACCAGCGTCTCGCCCGGGCCGCCGGATGCCAGCGCTTCCAGCAGGGCGGCGGTGCCGGCCCGCTGCGACTGGCCGATGTCGAGGGTGCGGACGTCGTCGCGCAGCCTGAGCGCGCCGCGCAGCAGGGCGGCGTTCTGCAGATCGGCGAAGGGCATGGTGGTGGAGGCGAACAGCAGCCGGTCCAGGCTCGGTGCCTCGCGCCCGTTCAGGGCATCGCGCGCCGCCTCGACGCCCATGGTGACACTGTCCTCGTCCCAGCTGCAGAAGGCCCGCCGGCCCCTGGCCAGCGAGCGCAGCCCCGGCGCCATCCACTTGTGGGCGGCGGCGATGGCCGCCCGTTCCATGCGCAGCCGGGGGACGTAGCCCCCAAAGCCAGTGATTCCGGTGCTGCCGAGCGCATTGGCCATGCGTCGCCTTTCAGGGTTGATCGGAAAGGTATTATGGCATACTGTACGCACCCATACTACTTTGCGGGGAGGCGCGGCGGCATGCTCGAACGAACACTGTACGGCGAGGAGCACCAGCTGTTCCGCGACACGGCCCGCCGCTTCATAGAAGCCGAAATCGCCCCCTTCCACGCCCAGTGGGAGCACGACGGCCAGGTGCCGCGCGAACTGTGGCGCAAGGCCGGCGCCGCCGGCCTGCTGGGCTGCTCCATCCCCGAAGAATACGGCGGCGCCGGCGCCGACGCGCTGTTCAATTTCGCGCTGGTCGAGGAGCTCGCGGTATCCGGCTTCACCGGCCCCGCCTTCGCCGTCCACAACGAGATGGTGATGCCCTACATCCTCGCCTTCGGCACCGAGGCGCAGAAGCGCCAGTGGCTGCCGCCGATGGTGCGGGGCGAGGTGATCGGGGCGCTGGGGCTGACCGAGCCGCAGGCCGGCAGCGACCTGAAGGGCATGCGCACGCGCGCGGTCCGGGATGGCGACCCCGGATCGGGGTCCGGGGCAGGCTCCTTCGTCATCAACGGCCAGAAGACCTTCATCTCCAACGGCCAGTTGTGCGACGTGGTCGTGCTGGCCTGCAAGACCGACCCCGACGCGGCCGGCGGCGGCATATCGCTGTTCATCGTCGAGGCCGACAGGCCGGGCTTCATCCGCGGCAGGAAGCTGGAGAAGCTGGGCCTGAAGGCGCAGGACACCTCGGAACTGTTCTTCGACAACCTCCGCGTCCCCGCTTCCAGCCTGCTCGGCCCCGAGCACGGCGGCTTCAAGCTGCTGATGAAGAACCTGGCGCAGGAACGCCTGACCCAGGCCGTGCGCTCCGCCGCCGTCTGCGAGACGGTGCTGCAATACACCATTGACTACGTGCGCGATCGCAAGATGTTCGGCCAGACCCTGGCCGACTTCCAGGCCACGCAGTTCAAGCTGGCCGAGATCAAGACCGAGGTCACGGTGGGCCGCGTCTTCACCGACCACGCCATCCGCCAGTTCATGGACGGCAAGTTCGATGGCACCGACGCCGCCATGGCCAAGCTGTGGCTGTCCGAGCTGCACGGCCGCGTGGTCGACCAGTGCCTGCAGCTGTTCGGCGGCTGGGGCTACATGTGGGAATATCCGATCGCCCGCGCCTACGCCGACGCCCGCATCACGCGCATCGCCGGCGGCTCGATCGAAGTCATGAAGCAGATCATCGGCCGCAGCCTGTTCGCGCCGCCCCGGAAGGAAGACAAATGAAGCACGCACCCTCCCCCATCCGCCCCGTGCGTTCTATGCTGTTCGTGCCGGCCGACAGCGAGAAGAAGCTGGCCAAGGGCGTGGACACCGGCGCCGACGCGCTGATCCTCGACCTGGAAGATGCGGTCGCGCCCAGCCGCACGCACATCGCGCGGGAGATGGCCCTGGCCTACCTGCGCAGCCGGCCGGACCGCGGCAAGCAGCAGCTGTGGGTGCGCATCAACCCGCTGGACACCGAAGCCGCCCTGCTCGACCTGGTGGTCGCCGCCGGCGCGCCCGACGGCATCGTGCTGCCGAAGGTGCGCAGCGCCGCCGACGTGGTGAAGCTGTCGAACTACCTCGACGCGCTGGAAGTGCGGGAGGGCGTCGCCAAGGGCAGCATCCGCATCGCGCCGGTGGCCACCGAGACGCCGCAGGCGCTGTTCACGCTGGGTTCGTACGAAGGCTGCAGCCCGCGGCTGGCCGCGATCACCTGGGGCGCGGAAGACATCGCCGCCGCGCTGGGCGCCAGCACCAACCGCGGCCCGGATGGCGAGTACGAGCCGGTCTACCAGCTGGCCTGTTCGCTGTGCCTGGCGGCAGCTCACGCGGCCGCCGTGCAGCCGATCGACACGATCTGGGGCGACTTCAAGGACGACGCCGGCCTGCTGCGCGATGCGCAACGGGCGCGCCAGCGCGGCTTCACGGGCAAGATCGCGATCCACCCGGGGCAGGTGGCGACCATCAACGCCGCCTTCACGCCGAGCGCGGAGGAACTGGCTCATGCGCGCCGGGTGGTCGAGGTGTTCGAGAGCAATCCGGGGTTGGGGACGGTGGGGCTGGACGGGAAGATGCTGGACATGCCGCATCTCAAGCAGGCGCAGCGGATCCTGCAGTTGGCGCAGCGCTTCGCTGCGTGAGGGTCCAACGGTGGGGTCGCTTCGCGAACCCACCCTACGGGTCTGAATCGAGTGTGTAGGGTGGGTTCGCGATAGCGACCCCACCGATTCCCAGCGTCCGGTTCAAACGTCCGGCGCGTAGGGTGGGTTCACGGCAGCGACCCCACCGATCCACCGGCTCCGGCTCAAACGTCCAGCCAGGTATCCCGATCGATCCCCGCATTCTTGCGCGAGAACCGGATGATCTGCTCGATCGCCGGCCCCAGCGTCGCCGGATCCTTGCTGGCCTCGGTCAGCGGCCCGTGCTGCCAGCTCTCGGCCACCGCATATCCATACCCCCAGGCCTCGAACACCTTGCCGCTGACCCCTGAAGCTTCCGGGCTCGCGAGCCAGGTCACCAGCGCCGCGATCCACTCGGGATCGCGCCGCTCCAGCTGCTCCGGCGTCCACTCACGCAGGCCTTCGGTCATGCGGGTGGTGGCACGCGGCGCGATCGCATTCACGGTCACGCCATAGCGCTGCAGCTCGCGCGCCGCCACGATGGAGAAGCTGGCAATGCCGGCCTTGGCCGCCGCATAGTTGGCCTGTCCCACATTGCAGAACAGCCCCGAATGCGAGGTGGTGTTGATCACCCGCGCATCGACCTGCTTGCCGGCCTTCTGCTGCTGGCGCCAGTAGTTGGCCGCATGGTGCGTGGGCGCGAAGGTGCCCTTCAGGTGCACGTTGATCACCGAGTCCCACTCGGACTCGGTCATGTTGACCAGCATGCGGTCGCGCAGGATGCCGGCGTTGTTGACCAGGATGTCGAGTCCGCCGAAGCTGCTGACGGCCTGGTCCACCATCGCCTTGGCGCCTGCCCATTCGGCCACGTTGTGGCTGTCGACGACCGCTTCGCCGCCCATCCGGCGGATGGCTGCGACAACTTCTTCGGCCGGCGTCTGGTCGCTGCCGATGCCGTCGGCGCTGCCGCCCAGGTCGTTCACCACCACCTTGGCGCCCTGGCCGGCCAGCATCAGGGCATGGGCCCGGCCCAGGCCGCGGCCGGCGCCGGTGACGATGGCGACGCGGCCTTCGTTGATCTTCATGGTCGTGGCTTCCTCAGTAGGACTTGGGCAGCTCCAGCACCTTCTCCGCAATGAAGGAGAGGATCAGCTGGATGGAAACGGGGGCGATGCGCGGGAGCATGGCTTCGCGCAGGTAGCGCTCCACGTGATATTCCTTGGCGTAGCCCATGCCGCCGTGCGTGAGCACCGCCGTCTCGGCGGAGCGGTAGCCCGCTTCGGCGCAGAAGAACTTGGCGGCGTTGGCCTCGGCGCCGCAGGGCCGTCCCTGGTCGTACAGCCAGGCCGCGCGCCGGTACAGCAGCGTGCCGGCCTCCAGGTCCACCCAGCGTTCGGCCAGCGGGTGCTGGATGCCCTGGTTCTTGCCGATCGGCCGATCGAACACGACCCGCTCGTTGGCATAGCGGGCGGCACGGCGCAGCGCGGCCCGGCCGATGCCGATGGCTTCGGCGGCCAGCAGCGCGCGCTCGGGGTTCATGCCGTGCAGGATGTATTCGAAGCCCCTGCCTTCCTCGCCGATGCGGTCCTCGACCGGGATCTCGAGGTTGTCGATGAACAGCTGGTTGGAGTCGACCGACTTGCGCCCCAGCTTCTCGATCTCGCGCACCTCGATGCGGCTGCGGTCCAGGTCGGTGTAGAACAGGCTCAGGCCCTGGCCCGGCTTCTTCACGTCCTCCAGCGGGGTGGTGCGCGCCAGCAGCAGGATCTTGTGCGCCACCTGCGCGGTGGAGATCCAGATCTTCTGGCCGTTGACGACGTAGCGGTCGCCCTTGCGCACCGCCATGGTCTTGAGCTTGAGCGTGTTCAGGCCGGTGTTGGGCTCGGTGACGCCGAAGCAGGCCTTGGCCTCGCCCTTGATGATGGGCGGCAGCCAGCGGGCCTTCTGCTCGTCGTTGCCGTGCACCACCACCGGGTGCAGGCCGAACACGTTCATGTGGATCGCCGAAGCGGCAGACAGGCAGCCGCCCGAGCCGGACACGGCTTCCATCATCAGGCAGGCTTCCAGGATGCCGAGGCCGGCGCCGCCGTACTCCTGCGGCATCGCGATGCCCAGCCAGCCGGCCTTGGCCATGGCGCCGTAGAAGTCCTCCGGAAAGCCGCCCTCGCGGTCCTTCTTCAGCCAGTAGTCGTCGTCGAAATCCTTGCAGATCTCGCCCACGGCATCCTGGATCGCGCGCTGGTCTTCGGTGAGGTCGAAGTTCAAGGAAGCCTCCATGGCGCGGGCCGGCGCCCGCATCGTTTGACTGGGAGATCGTATGGTAGCAGACATAAATCCGCGCGCCAAATGAAAACAGGCGCCCGCGGGCGCCTGTTCGGTGGGGAGCGCGGCCGGTTCAGCGGCTGCTGGATTCGGCCCGGATCGCCACCAGGTTGGCCTTCACCAGGGCCAGGCTGTCGGCCAGCGCGCGCCGCGCATCCAGGCTCAGGCCCTCGAGGATGCGCTCGCTCACCTCATGGCCCCTGACCCGCATCTCCTGGATCGCCTGGGTGCCCTTGGTGGTGAGGTAGATGCGCTTGACGCGGCGGTCGTTGTCGTCGGAGCGGCGCTCGATCAGCTGCGAGGCCTCCAGCCGGTCCAGCAGGCCGCCCAGCGCGGCCTTGCCGAGGTCGAGCACGTTGGCCAGGTCGCTCTGGATCATGCCGTCGTGCCGCGACAGGTGGGCCAGGATCCACCACTGCGAGCGGGTCAGCCCCACCGGCTTCATGAACTCGTCGAACACGCTGCGCCGCAGGCGCGAGACGTCGTGCATCAGGAAGCCAAGGCGGGCATCCCAGTTGTCGGCTTCGTTGTGCTTGGCCGCGCGTGGCGCCGCCTTTGCCTTCCTGGCGGCGGGCGTCTTGGCGGTCTGGGCTTTCATGAGCATGGAGGATCCAACGTTTTTTTTATTTTACGCTAGCGGCCCATTTTTCGACCCCGGACTGCGGCGCGGCCGCTACACCGGGTCCCAGGAGAACACGTCGCGCGACTTGTCCAGGCCATAGAACGAGGGCTTCATCATCGGGAGCGCCACTTCCAGGCAGGCCTCGACGGTCCAGCCCCCGTCGCGGTGCGCGGTGCGGATCGGCCGCGGCTGCGAGAACAGGTAGATCTCGTTGTTGCGAACGCCGAAGATCTGGCCGCTGACGTCGCTGGCGGCGTCGGTCAGCAGGGCGCAGGTGAAAGGGGCGATCTTGGCCGCCTCCAGCCGCGAGTTCACCTGCATCCGGGCCAGGCCCTCGGGCGTGTCGGTCGGGATGGTGTTGACCATGCGGGTGAAGGCGAAGGGCGCGATGCAGTTGGAGCGCACCTTGAAGCGCTCCATGTCCAGCGCGATCGCCTTCGACAGGCCGACGATGCCCATCTTGGCCGCGCAGTAGTTGGCCTGGCCGAAGTTGCCGATCAGGCCCGAGGTCGAGGTCATGTGCACGTAAGCCCCGCTCTCCTCGCTCTTGAAGTGCGGGGCGGCCGCGCGGGCCATGTTGAACGAACCCTTCAGGTGCACCGCGATCACGGCGTCGAAGTCCGCCTCCGGCATCTTGTGGAAGATCACGTCGCGCAGGTTGCCGGCGTTGTTCACCAGCCCGTCGATGCGGCCATAGACGTCCAGCGCCTGGCCGACGATGCGCTGGGCCGAGCTCCACTCGGCGACGCTGTCGGCGCTGGCCGTGGCCTCGCCGCCGGCGGCGCGGATCTCGTCCACCACCTGCTGGGCCGGGCCGGCGCTGCCGCCGCTGCCGTCGATGGCGACGCCCAGGTCATTGACGACGACCCGCGCACCCTGGCGCGCAGCTTCCAGCGCGATCTCCTTGCCGACGCCGGCACCGGCGCCGGTCACCACGATCACCTTGCCTTCCAGCAGCTTCGCCATGGGTTCGTCTCCTTGCGTCTGAATGTATGCAACGATACCATATGGTCGGAGACAGAATCAACCAGGAGGCACCCACGTGCGTCGTCATTTCCTGCAAGCGGCCGCCTGCGCCGCCCTCGCCTGCACCGTCGCGGCCAGCTGGGCCCAGGACGCCCAGCGCTACCCCGCCAAGCCGGTGCGCTTCATCGTGCCGGCCGCGGCCGGGGGGCCCAGCGACGTGATCGCGCGGCTCGTCGCCGAGAAGCTGGGGCAGGCCCTCGGCCAGCCGGTGCTGGTGGAGAACAAGCCGGGGGCCTCGCTCACCCTCGGCACGGTGGCCGTGGCCAGGGCCGACCCCGACGGCTACACCCTGCTGTTCACCACCAGCACGCCCATCGTGATGGTTCCCCACACGATGAAGAAGCCGCCCTACGACGTGCAGAAGGACTTCACCACGGTCTCGCACCTGGGCACCACGCCGCTGGTCCTGTACGTCAATGCGGCCTCGTCCATCCACAACCTGCGCGACCTGGTGGAGGCGGTGAAGGCCAAGCCCGAGGCGGGCAACTTCGGCTCCTATGGCAACGGCTCGACCGCCCACGTGCTAGGCGAGATCCTGAACCGGGCCACCGGCATGAAGATGGTGCACGTGCCCTACAAGGGCGTGGCGCCGGAATTGCAGGACCTGATCGGCGGCCAGCTCATGACCGCCACCGCCGACATCGGCACCGCCGCCCCGCTGGTCAAGGGCGGCAAGATCCGGCCGATCGCGGTGACCGGCACCAGGCGCTCGGGCGCCTTGCCCGACGTCGCCACGTTCGCCGAACAGGGGGTCAGCGGCATGGAGCCGTTCTCGCCATGGTGGGGATTGTTCGCGCCGGCGCAGACGCCTAAGGCCATCGTCGACCAGCTGTCTGCCGAAGTGGCGAAGATCGTCCGCAATCCGGAGGTGAATGCGCGGCTGCTGTCGTTCGGCATCGATCCGAGCGGGACCACGTCGGCGCAGGCCAATGAGATCACGCGGGTGGAGATGGCGAGGTGGCAGGCCATCATCAAGGACGTGTCTTACATCAATTTCGAATAGCGGTCGCGCAGGACGCGCTTGAGGAGCTTGCCGTTCTCGTTGCGCGGCAGGTCGGCGACGAAGTCGACCGAGCGCGGGCACTTGATGCGCGAGAGGCGCGCGCGGCACCACTCGACGAGGGCGCTGGACAGCTGCGGGCTGGACTGGAAGCCGGGCTTGAGCTGCACCACCGCCTTCACTTCCTGGCCGAAGTCCGCGTTCGGCACGCCGATCACGGCAACGTCGGCC
Organism: Ramlibacter sp.; assembly: GCA_028292195.1. GTDB lineage: Bacteria > Pseudomonadota > Gammaproteobacteria > Burkholderiales > Burkholderiaceae_C > Ramlibacter. The sequence goes on from JAQGMU010000627.1 coordinate 10,354, forward strand.
ACGGCCTCGTGCTCCAGCAGCACGTTCTCGCTCTCCTGCGGATAGATGTTGACGCCGCCGGAGATGATCAGGTCGGTGCGGCGGTCGCTGATGTACAGGAAGCCATCCGCGTCCACGTGCCCGAGGTCGCCGTAGCTGCCCCAGCCCTTGCCGTTGAAGGCGGCGCGGGTCTTGCCCGAGTCCTTGTGGTATTCGAAGCCGACGCCGCCGCTGAAATAGATCATGCCGGTCTCGCCCGGCGGCAGCTCGCGCTCGTGGTCCTCTTCGGCGGTGATGTGGACCTCGCCGGTGATCGGGCGGCCGACCGAGCCGCGATGCTGCAGCCAGTCGGGAGCGGCGATGTAGGTCACGCCCACGTTCTCCGAGCCGCCGTAGTACTCGTTGATGATGGGACCCCACCATTCGATCATGGCCTGCTTGACGTGCGGCGGGCACGGCGCCGCGGCATGCAGCGCGACGCGCAGGCTGGAGAGGTCGCAGCCCGCGCGGATGCCGGCGTCCAGCGCCAGCATGCGGATGAACATGGTCGGCACCCAGTGGCCGTGCGTGACGCGGTAGCGCTGCATCGCCGCCAGAGCCTCCTGCGCGTCGAAGCGCGGCAGGATCACGGCGGTGCCGCCGGTCTCGATCACGCGGATGACGAAGCGGCCGGTGGCGTGGTACAGCGGCGAAGGCGCGATGTAGACGGTGTCCGCATCCAGCTGGAACATGGAACGCAGCTGCTTTTCCAGCTCCGGCAGGTCGTGCCGCCGCGCGTAAGGCGTGAGCGCGCGCTTGATGCCTTTGGGAAAGCCGGTGGTGCCCGACGAATACATGAACTCGCGGCCGACGCTGCGCTGCGGCAGGTCGGCGGCGGGAGACGCCGCATCGATCGCGGATTCGTAAGGTGCGAAGCCGGCCAGCTCGCCATCCATCACGAAACGGTGCGGTGCTTCGCCCGGCGCCAGCGCCCGCATCGTCGCCATGGCCAGGTCGCCCATCGCGGCGCTGGTCACCAGCACGCTGGCGCCGCTGTCGCGCACCAGGTAGGCCACTTCGGCCGGCGTGAGATGGGTGCTGATCGGCACGTAGTACACGCCGGCGCGGCGGGCGCCCCACCACAGCTCGAAGGTGTTCAGGTGGTTTTCCAGCAGCAGCGCGACGGCGCCGCCCTCCGGCAGGCCCAGCGACAGCAGCCAGTGCGCCACGCGGTTGGCGCGCTCGTCGAGCTCGCGGTAGGTGAGCGACGGACCGTCGGCCATCCGGATGGCGGTCTTCCCGGGCTGGGTCGCGGCCCACTCGTGCAAGCGCGTCAAGTCTGTCTCCTGGAGTTCGTGGGCCGGGAGATCGTATGCTACCAGACCTAATTCAGGCTGCCCTATCCCGCGAACCAGAGCGCCCGATCGTGCGTACCCCGTATTCGGATATCGTCTCACCCTTCCCCCACCGGGGCCGACCATGGAACGCATCACCATCCTCCGCCATGCCCCTGCTACGACGCGCCGCAGCTGACGTGCCAAGATCGTTCCGGGTGAACCTGACGATGAACTTCAATTGAGCGCCGGCCACGCCGTTTTCGCGATCGCGGCCGTTGCTATGTGCGGGGTCCTCACGCGTCCGTGGCGGACGCCGGAAGCGCTGTGGGCCGTCGGCGGGGCCGTCGCGCTGGTGCTGGTGGGCGTGCTGCCCTGGACCGAGGCGGCGGCGGCCGTCGGCAAGGGCACCGATGTGTACCTGTTCCTGGTGGGCATGATGCTGTTGTCCGAAGTGGCCAGGCGGGAGGGCCTGTTCGACTACCTGGCCGCGGTTTGCGTGCAACGGGCCAACGGGTCGGCGACGCGGCTTTTCCTGCTGGTCTACGCCGTGGGCACGGTCGTGACCGTCTTCATGTCCAACGACGCGACCGCGGTCGTCCTGACGCCCGCGGTGCTCGCCGTGAGCCGAAGGGCCAAGGTGACGCCCTTGCCCTACCTGCTGGCATGCGCGTTCATCGCCAATGCGGCCAGCTTCGTGCTGCCGATCTCGAACCCCGCCAACCTCGTCATCTTCGGCGAGCGCATGCCCTCGCTGCTGCATTGGTTCGGGCGCTTCGCGCTGCCATCGGTGCTCGCCATCGCGGCGACCTATGGGGTATTGAGGCTGGTGCACCGCACGGAACTGTCCGAGCCGGTCGCGACGGACATCGCGCTGCCGGCGCTCTCCGGTGCCGGGAAGCTGGCCGCGGCCGGGATCGTCGTGACGGCTGTGGTGCTGCTGGCGGCATCGGCCTCCGGAACGTCCCTCGGCTTGCCGACGCTGCTGGCCGCTGCCGCCGTCTGCATCGCGGTGCTGGTCCGCAAGCGCGAAGCTCCCTGGGCGCTGGCCCGGCACGTGTCCTGGTCGGTGCTGGCCTTGGTGGCCGGCCTGTTCGTGCTGGTCGAAGGCCTGCAGCGTGCCGGCGTCCTGGCCTGGCTGACCGAAGCGATGCGCGCCGGCGTGGCGGCATCGGAAACCGGCACCGCCCTGATCGCCGGCGCCGGCATCGCCTTCGCGTGCAACCTTCTCAACAACCTGCCGGCAGGACTGATCGCCAGCTCCGTCGTGACCGGAGCCGGCGCCCATCCGCTGGTGCAAAGCGCGGTGGCCATCGGGGTGGACCTGGGTCCGAATCTTTCGGTGACGGGATCGCTCGCCACCATCCTGTGGCTGGTGGCCATCCGCCGGGAAGGCGAGAACGTCACCGGCTGGCAGTTCTTCAAGGTCGGGGCACTCGCCATGCCGGTTGCGCTGGCGCTGGCGCTGCTGGGCTTGCTGCTGCAGGCCGCGCTGCTGGCGTGAGACAGCCGCCTCCAGGCTCGGTTCAGGGCACTCGTTTCACTTCAGTCACCGTCGCCTTGCCATCGACCATCTCCGCGCGGAACTTGACCTTGTCGCCCACCTTCAGGCCCTTGAGCATCTTCTTGTCGGCAATCTGGAAGCCCATCGTCATGGGGCCCATGCCCAGGTTCGGAATCTCGCCGTGCTTGAGGAGGATGGATCCCTTCTGCGCGTCCAGCTTGCGGATTTCGGCATCCACGACTGGCAGGCTTGCATGCGCGCCGGCCGAGGCCGCCGGCTTCATGGTCATGGCCATGCCTTGCGCCTGGGCGCCGAGCGACGCGACGCACAGCAGCAGCGCGGAGACAGGGGGGATTGCTTTCACGGGATCTCCTTTGGGTTGAGGGCTGGGTGGCGGCGGCGGTGCAACAGGTACCACGCCGCGGGGATGACGAGCATGCTGAGAAGCGGGGCGGTGACCATCCCGCCCACCATCGGCGCCGCGATGCGGGTCATCACCTCCGAGCCGGTGCCGCTTCCCAGCAGGATGGGAAGCAGGCCGCCCATCACGACGGCGACGGTCATGGCCTTGGGCCGCACGCGCAGCACGGCGCCCTCGCGGATCGCCGCCAGCAGCGTGTCATCCGTGTCGGGTTCGCCGGCCTTCAAGCGCCTGGAATAGGCGTTGTTCAGGTACACCTGCATCACCACGCCGAACTCCGCGGCGACGCCGGCAAGCGCGATGAAGCCGACGGCCGTGGCCACCGAAAAGTTGTGCCCCAGCGCCCACACCAGCCAGAAGCCGCCGACCAGGGAGAAAGGAACTGCCGCCATCACCAGGGCCGCGTCCCGGAAGGAACGGAACAGCAGGTACAGCAGCACGAAAATGACCGCCAGCGTGGCCGGCACCACCAGCTTCAGGCGCTGCGTCGCCCGCTCCAGGTACTCGAACTGGCCGGACCACGACACCGCATAGCCCGCCGGCAGCTTCACCTCGCGCGCCACTGCGGCCTGCATGTCGTTGACGACCGAGCGCAGGTCCCGGCCGCGGACGTCTACATAGACCCAGCCGGACAGGCGAGCGTTCTCGCTGCGCAGCATGGGCGGGCCCTCCTGGATGGCGATCCGGGCCACATCCTGCAGCAGCAGCTGCGCGCCCCGCTCCGTCACGAACGGCAGCTCGCGCAGTCGCTGCAGCGAGTCGCGGATTTCGCGCGGGTAACGCACGTTGATGGGAAAGCGCTCGCGACCCTGGATGACTTCGCCGACGTTGTCGCCGCCGATCGAGGTGGACACGATGGCCTGCACGTCGGCTACCGACAGGCCGAACCGGGCAGCGGCCTGGCGGTCGACGTCGACGTCGATGTAGCGGCCGCCCGTGAGCCGCTCGGCCAGGGCCGACGACACGCCGGGTACCTACTTCACGGCGGTCTCGATCTGGCCGGTCAGGCGGTCGATGGTGGCCAGGTCCGCGCCGGCCACCTTGACGCCGACCGGGCTCTTGATGCCCGTGGCCAGCATGTCGATGCGGTTGCGGATGGGAGGCACCCACACGTTCGACAAGCCCGGCACCTTCACCACGCGGTCCAGTTCCTCGACCAGCTTGTCGGGCGTCATGCCGGCCCGCCACTGCGAATGCGGCTTGAACTGGATGGTGGTCTCGAACATCTCCAGCGGCGCCGGGTCCGTGGCGGTGTCGGCACGCCCGGCTTTGCCGAACACGCGTTCGACCTCCGGTACGGTCCTGATCAATCGGTCCGTCTGCTGCAGCAGTTCGGACGCCTTGGACGCCGACAGGCCCGGCAACGCGGACGGCATGTACAGCAGGTCGCCCTCGTCCAGCGGCGGCAGGAATTCGCCGCCGAGCCGCAGCACCGGAATGGCCGTCAGCAGCAGAAGCAACGCGGCGATGGCGAGCGTTGCCTTCGGAAATCGCAGCACCGCTTCCAGCGCCGGGCGATAGATGCCAGCCAGCAGCCGGTTGAGCGGATTCGCGGCCTCGTGCGGGATGCGCCCGCGCACCAGGTAGCCCATGAGGACGGGCACCAACGTCACCGACAGGCCGGCCGCCGCGGCCATGGCGTAGGTCTTGGTGAAGGCCAGCGGCGAAAACAGCCGCCCCTCCTGCGCCTCCAGCGTGAACACCGGCACAAAGGAAAACGTGATCACCAGCAGCGAGAAGAACAGCGCCGGCCCGACCTCGAGGGAAGCTTCCGTCACCAGCTCCCAGCGCTCGGCCAGCGCTGGGCCCCGACCGTTGCGATGCTCGAACGCCTCCAGGTGCCTGTGCGCGTTTTCGATCAGCACGATGGAGGCATCCACCATGGCGCCCAGGGCGATGGCGATGCCGCCCAGCGACAGGATGTTGGCGCTGACGCCCTGCCACTGCATCACGATGAAGGCGGCCAGCACGCCGACCGGCAAGGTCACGACCGCCACGAACGCCGAGCGCAGGTGGAACAGGAAGGCCGCGCACACCAGCGCGACGACGAGGAATTCCTCGAGCAGCTTCCAGCTCAGGTTGTCTACCGCGCGGTCTATGAGCAGCGACCGGTCGTAGGTCGTGACCACCTCGACGCCGGGCGGCAGGCTGCCTTGCAGCGAGGCCAGCTTGACCTTCACCGCCGCGATGGTGGTGCGGGCGTTCTTGCCGGAGCGCATCACCACGACGCCGCCGGCGACTTCGCCCTGTCCATCCAGTTCGGCGATGCCGCGGCGCATCTCGGGTCCGATCTGGATGGTCGCGACATCGCGCAGCAGGACCGGCGTGGCGCCCGCCAGCGCCAGCGGGATGGCGCGGAAGTCGTCGAGCGACTGCAGGAAGCCGCGCGACCGCACCATGTACTCCGCTTCCGCCAGTTCCACCACGGAGCCGCCGGCGGCCTGGTTGGACTTGCGCAGGGCCTCGGTCACCATCGCCTGGGTGACGCCCAGCGAGCGCATGCGGTCCGGGTCGAGCACCACCTGGTACTGCCGCACCATGCCGCCAATGCTGGCCACCTCCGCGACGTCCGGCACCGTCTTCAACTCGAACTTGAGGAACCAGTCGTTCAGGGCCCGCAACTGCGAGATGTCGTTGTGGCCGGTGCGGTCGACCAGCGCGTACTCGTAGACCCAGCCAACGCCGGTGGCGTCCGGCCCCAGCGACGCATTGGCGCCGGCCGGCAGCTTGCCCTGCACCTGGTTCAGGTACTCCACCACGCGTGACCGGGCCCAGTACGGATCCGTCTTGTCGTCGAACAGCACGTAGACGAACGAGTCCCCGAAGAACGAGTAGCCCCGCACGGTCTTGGCGCCGGGCACGCTGAGCATCGTGGTCGTCAACGGGTAGGTAACGAGGTCTTCCACCACCTGCGGCGCCTTGCCCGGGTACGGCGTGCGCACGATGACCTGCGTGTCCGACAGGTCCGGCAAGGCGTCCAGGGCCATCCGGCCGGCCGACCAGATGCCGGCCACCACCAGGAAAGCCGTGGCCATGAGCACCAGGAAGCGGTTGCGAACGGACCAGCGGATGAGCGCCGCAATCATTTGCCCGCCCCAGCCGGTTGAACCGTGACCAGCTCCCAGCCCATGGGGCCGCCTTGCCTGAATTGGAAGCGCACCGCGTCACCCACCTTCACTTCCGGAAAGGCCTTCGGGTCGGGCTTGCCGAACCCCATGGTCATCGAAGGCCACTTCAGCTCCGGCACCGGGCCGTGCGAGATGGTGATGCCGTCCGGCTCCACGCTCTCCACCTTGCCTTGCCCGGTGAATGTCCCACCGGCGGCAGGCGCGGAGGCTGCGGGCGCCGCCTGGCCGGCGCCCGCCATCCCACCCAGGACGGAGCGCAGGCGCGCCTCGGAGTCCACCAGGAACTGCCCGCTGGCAACCACCTGGTCGCCTTCGCTCAGGCCTTGCGCGATCTCCAGCTGGTCACCCAGGTCGGCACCGAGCTTGACCTCGCGCGGCTCGAAAGCCCCGCTGCCCTTGCGCAGGATGACCACGGCGCGCGTGCCGGTGCGGATCACCGCTTCGGCGGGAACGAGCAGGCGTTCGGCCGCCGGCGTCGTGACCTGGATGCGCAGCAGCATGCCCGGCATGAGCCTGCCGCCCCGGTTGTCGACCTCGAAGCGCGCCTTGAGGGTGCGCGTGTTCGCGCTGACCTCCGGCAGGATTTCCTTGAGCTCGCCCGCGAAGGTCTGGCTCGAATCCGCCTGCAGCGCCGCCGTCACTCTCTGGCCGCGCGCCAGGCGCACCGCCTGGGTCTCGGGAATCTCGGCCACGGCCCACACTTTCTCGAGGCCCGCGATGCGGAACAGCGTCGTGCCCGGCGCGACCGCCACGCCTTCGCGCAACCCGAGTTCCGCGACGACGCCATTGACCGGCGCCAGCAGCGTGAAGCGCGCATGCGCCGTGCCGGCCTGTTCGCTCTGGCGCAGGAGAGCGTCTGGAATCGACAAGGCCCGCATCCTCTCCCGCGCGGCCGCGACCAGTTCCGGCGACGCGCCGGCGCGCTTGAGGGCGAGATATTCGTTCTGCGGGCCCAGCCAATCGGGGGCGAAGATGGTGACCAGCCCCTGGCCCTTGTGCACGTACTCCATGGGCGCCCGCACCAGCAGGTGCTCCACGTAGCCGGCGACGCGCGTCTGCACCGCCTCCGTCAGCCGCTCGTCGAACTGCACGGCGCCCACTGCGTCGAAGGAGTTCGCCACCCGCGATCGGGTGACCAGCGCGGTCCGGATGCCCAGGTTCTGCTGCACCTCGGGACTGACCTTCACACCGCTCTCGGTCGCCGCGTCGGCGTACACCGGCACCAGCTGCATGTCCATGAACGGCGACTTGCCGGGCTTGTCGAAGCGCGGGCCGGGAACCATGGGGTCGTGCCAGTAGAGCACCTTGCGTTCGCCGGCCGGCGCGGAGGTGGCGCCCCTCATCGGCGCTTGCAGCGCCGTCATGCGCCCGGCGTAGAAAGCGGCGGCGGCCAGCAGCACGGCGGCGATCGCGGCGGCGACAGTCAACTGCTTGCGTGTCATTGGAGGTCCTCCGCAAACAAGGGCTTGTAGGCCAGCTGGGCCCGCATCCTGGCGAGCTCGCGCTGGAGGTTGAGAAGCTTGCGCCGCGCTTCGAGCTCCGCATGCCGGGCTTCGAAGACAAGGACCAGGCTAGCCTGGTTGGAGCCGTAGGCGGCCGTCGCCGCGGCAGTCCGCTGGACGGCCGGGACCAGCACGGCGCCGCGGTACTGAGCGATGCGGTGGGTGTGATGCTGCTCCTCGCTGGCCAGTTGCCGGTAGTCCGCCTGGGCGGCGCGCGTGGCCTCGGCCAGGTCGGCTTCAGCCTTTTCCACCAGCGCCTGCTTCGAAGCCGTTTCCCGGTCCTGCCTGGCGGCTGGGGCGATAGTCAGCGGGATGTTCACGCCCACCGTGACCAGGTCCGAATACCCGGTCCGCTGCCCGTAGGCCGCCTGCCAGGTCCAGTTGGGGTGGCGATTCGAGGCGGCCACGGCTGCCTGCTGGCGCGCAACCTCGATGTCGCGCATCCTGGCGACGACGCCGGGCGAGGCGTCGACGTACGCCTGTTCGCCTGGCACCTTTGCCATGGCCGGCGCGGCGAGTTCCTCCGCCGGGCGACCGATCCAGCGGCTCAAGTTGATGCGGAAGGAGGCCAATTGCTGCCGGAGGTCCGCCGTCTCGTCTTCGGCCATGCCTTGCGCGGAGGACAGCCCGAGAACGTCCTGCGCAGCGCCACCGCCGGAGGCAAGCCGCACCTTGGCGGCCTCCATCGCCTCGCGCGCATGTCCCTCGTTCAGCACACTGAGCCTCAGGGCCTCGGCTGCGTAGTAAGCGTCGATGTACGCCAACGCCGTCTGCAAGCGCGTGTCTGCGCTCGCCACCGCGAGAACCGCCGCTTCGCGCGCCACCGCGGCTGTTGCGGCTGCCGTGCGCAGGGACCGTTTCTCCGCCGACACCCATTCCTGCGAAATGCCGATCCGCTTCATGGTCATGGAGTCTCGCGTGCTGGAGAACCGGTCCGGTCCGGTGACCGGCAGGTTCTCGAGGCTGACCCCCAGCACCGGGTCCGGCAACTGCCCCGCGGCCCGGGAAGCTTCGCTGGCACCCGCTACGCCGGCCCTGGCGGAATGCGCGGTCTCGGAGCGCTGGCTGGCCAGCTGGAGTGCTTCATCCAGCGTCAGCGGTGCGGCTGCGCAAAGGCCAGGGAGCATGGCGGCGGCAAGCGCGGCCGCGCGCAATACGAACGGGAACATGGAGGCTCCATGACGAACAAGGGATTGCTGGATGCAGGCAGGCCTGCCCAGCGCCGTTCAGTCGATGGAGCGGGTCAAACCCTGAGGCGCAGGGTCGCGAGAAAGAGAGGATCCGGAGGGGGCCGGGTCTGGTCCCCGTCGGCATGGCGGCTTGACTCGCCGGTCGCAGAATCCAGCGGCAACGGAACGACAAGAATCTGCACGACGGCCGGCAGGCTTACGGCCGGCATTTCGAGGGGGTCGAACGACTGCGGCGCGTCGAGGCAGTGCTGATGGCAGAGAACCGGCTGGCGCTGGTCCATCTCCATGCCTTGGCAGGGCTCGCCCGGCGCCATTTCCATGGCGCTCATGTCCATCGCTTCGTCCACTGCGCCAGGGCAGGCGTAATTGGCTAGCGCCAGCTGGGCGAACAGCAAGGACAGGACCACGAGGAGCGTGGTCGTGAGGCGATGGAGTCTCCGGCGATGCATGAGCATGCCAGTGTAGCTCCAGTGCTCCAGGCGCCAGAAGCAGCAGCCGAATTGCTGGGGCGCGCCCCACGGTGTCACGTGCACATGCACTCGATGAGAGGACCCGATTTGGAAAGACCCGTGCGCTGCACACAAGTAAGCGACTGCTGCAGGTGACCCTTGCTCAGCGTGGCTGCACGGGGTGGCAGGCACAAGCGTGCTGTTCGGCCGCGCTCATGAACGACTCCAGGATCGCGCAGGAATGCGACGTGTCCCCATCGCAAGTCTTTCGCAGCGCCACCAGTTGCCCTTCCAGGGCCTTCAGTGCCTGGATGCGGCTCTTGACCAGCGCGACATGGCCATCGAGCAGCCCGTTGACCTGCGCGCAGGACCGGTCCGGCTCGGCGGCGAACGCCAGCAACTGGCGCACTTCGGGCAAGGGGATGTCCAGCGACCGGCAATGGCGGATGAAGTTCAGCCGGCTCAGGTGGCGCGCGTCGTAGCTGCGGTAGCCGGAGGCATCGCGGCCCGGCGCTGCCAGCAGCCCCTCCCGCTCGTAGAAGCGCACGGTCTGGACGTCACAGCTTGCGTTCGCGGCCAGTTCTCCGATCTTCATGAAACCCCCACAGCTTGACCCTGTACCTGCTACAGGGTTTCCAATGGTCCCACAAACCGAAAGCCCCCTGCAACCATGTCCGCCCACTGCTGCGCCGCCCCGGCCGCCCCCGCCGTTGATCCGCGCTACCGCAAGGCGCTGTGGATCGCTCTGGTCCTGAACGCGATCATGTTCGCCGTGGAGCTGGGCGCATCCTGGAGCTCCGGTTCGGTGTCGCTGCTGGCGGACTCGATCGACTTCTTCGGCGACTCCGCCAACTACGCGCTCAGCCTGGCCGTGCTGGCCCTGGCAGCATCGGTGCGCTCGAAGGCGGCCTTGTTCAAGGCAGCATGCATGGGCGCCTTCGGCGTATTCGTGCTGGCCAAGACCTTATGGAACCTGAGGGCGGGCATCCCCCCGGAGGCGGTGACGATGGGCGCAGTCGGCTTCGCGGCCTTGCTGGTGAACGGCGGTGTGGCCCTCATGCTGTATCGTTTCCGCACCGGCGATGCGAACATGCGCTCAGTGTGGATCTGCTCGCGCAACGACGCACTTGGCAACGCGGCGGTGCTGCTGGCGGCACTCGGGGTGTTCGGCACGGCCAGTGCCTGGCCCGACCTGCTGGTGGCAACCATCATGGGCGGCCTGGCGCTGAGCGGCGCCTGGTCGGTCCTGCGTCATGCGCGCGAGGAATTGCGCACCGTGCACGCTCACTGAAGACCAGGTCCCGGCCCCTCCGAGGGTCGGGACACTACCATTCACGCCACGAGCTTCGCCCTCGCCGCATGCGCGATGATCGTCCGCGCGCGCCGTACATTGGCGTAGTCGATCATCGAACCGCGATGCTGAACGACTCCGTGGCCGTTCGACTCGGCGACGCGGAACGCTTCGATCAATTCATGGGCCTGTTGAACGTCGCTCTCTGAAGGCCTGAAGGCGTTCTGGATGGCCGGGACCTGCTTCGGATGAATGGCGACCTTGCCGCTGAACCCGTAGTTGCGGACGGTTTCGCATTCCGCGGCCAGCCCGGCTTCGTCGTCGAGAAACTGGAATGCGCCATCCAGCACAAGCGTCAGGCCGGCAGCGCGCGCATCGCAGACCAGCCTGCCCCGTGCATACGACAGCGCCTCGCCCTTCGGCGTCCAGCGCGCAGCTATGCTCTCGATGAAATCGCCATCGGCCGCGCTGGCCAGGCAGACACCACGCACCCGCGGGAACTGCCGGATGACATCGTAGGCACTGCGCAGCCCGATGGCGCTTTCGACGGTCGGAATCATGATGATCGAGCCCGGCTCGACGCCGGCTGCCCGCTCGATCTCCTGCAGCGCGGAATTGACGGGAGCCAGGTCTTCCGGGCCGTCGACCTTCGGAACGCAGACGCCTGCCAGCCGGCCGCCGGCCACCAGCGCTTTCACGTCCAGCGCGAACTCCGCGCTGGAAGGGTGATTGATCCGCACCAGCAGCGGCACGCCAGACGCCTCACGCAAGGCCGCGGCGACGTGCTGGCGGGCCTGGGGCTTGGCGGCAGGAGCGACCGAGTCCTCCAGGTCCAGGATGACGGCATCGACGCCCGTCCCCGCGGCCCGTGCGTAGCGGTCGTTGCGGCTGGCCGGCACGATGAGCAGGCTGTGGCTGCCGCAAGCCAGCAGCGAGCCGGCCGGTCCTGCATTCGGTGGGTTCACGGCGCTACTCCGGCTTGATGTTCAAGGACCTGACGATCTCGGCGAACTCGCGAGTCTCCACGCCGACGCGTTTCGCAAACTCGCCCTCCGGGTCGGTGAGCGCAGCGAAACCCCCGCCTTGCGCCACTACAGCCCGCACCCGCGGCGCCGACACCGCCTTGGCAAGTTCACTGTTCAATCGTTCAAGAACCGGACCCGGCGTGGCGGCGGGGGCGAAGACGCCCATCCAGCCCTTGTCGATCCACCCATAGCGCGCTTCGAAATCGGCCACGCCCGCCTCCGCCATGGTCGGCACGTCCGGAAGCTCGGGCAGCCGCTGCTTTCCCGTGAATGCCAGCGCCCGGAGCTTGCCGGCCTTGATCTGCTCCACGACCATGGTCGGCACCGACATGGTCATCTGGACGTCGCCGGCAAGCGCCGCGTTCACGGCCAGATTGATGCTGTTGTAGGGAATGTGCTGCATGCGCAAGCCATTGGCGCGCAGGAACAGGCTGGTCATCAAGTGGAAGGCGTTGCCCTCTCCGGGCGAGGAGAAATTCAACTCGCCGTTGTGCTGCGTGGCGTAGGCGACGAATTCCTGCAAGGTGTTGACGGGAACCCTGGGATTGACGACCACCAGGAAACCCGTGGCGACCGCGACGCGGGTCAGCGGCACGAAAGCGCGCAGCGCGTCGTAGGGCAATTTGCGCAAGGCCGGGTTCAGCGAGATGGCGTTCGAGGTCAGCAGCAAGGTGTAGCCATCCGGCGCCGCCTTCGCGACATAGTCCGTGCCAAGGACCTGGTTGGCCCCCAGCTTGTTTTCCACGATCACGGCCTGCCCCATCTGCTGCGACAGCTGCGCCCCGATGGCGCGGGCCATCACGTCGGGGGTGGACCCCGGCGACGAGGGCACCACGATCCTAATCGGCCGGTCCGGATAGCTGGCGGGCTGCGAATGGGTGGCGACACTCGCCGCTGCCGCGACCAGCCCCACCGCCATGACGATTTTCCAGGAACGCATCTTTGTCTCCGAGTAGTTCTTAGCGTGGTTCGGCGGCGCCGGCGATGCCCACGTCCACCTTGAACGAAACCGTGTAAAGCCCCATCGCCTCGGTCGCGATTTTTCTGTACAGCTCCTCCTCGCGCGCCGACGTGCACCGCACCCGGATGAGCGCTTGCGACCCGAACAGCGCGTGGGGAAGCACCGCGACTTCCAGCCGCTCATCGGCGGGCGAAAAGCCCAGCCGGGCCGCGAGGTCCGCGCGCAAGGTCCTGACGGCCGCGTCCGCCCTCAACGCAACCTTGAGCGGCTTGCCCACCGTGGACAAAGGCATCTTGTCGACGATGTAGATTTCCTTCGGCAAAGCCGCCCGTTCGCCGATCCGCGGTTGCAGATAGCGCAGCAGGCCGTCGCTGGTTGCGCTGGAGCCGGCCACGAGCTCCACATAGGCGACCGGTATCTCGCCGGCGTACGCGTCGAGTTTCCCCACGGCGGCGGCGTGCAGCACGTCGGGCGAGGCCTGCAGCGGCTCCTCGATCATCGCCGGGCTGATGTTGTGGCCGCCCCGGATGATGACGTCCTTGGCGCGCCCCGTGACCGTCAGGTAGCCATCGCCGTCCAGCCGGCCCAGGTCGCCCGTGGGCAACCAGCCGCCGACGTCCAGGGGGACGGTCGCACCGTCACGGCCGATGGTGCCCGGAGAGACGCCCGGACCGCGCACCCAGATCTCGCCGATCTCGTCGCATGCGCAGTCCCGGACCCATCGTTGAAGGTCGTCGACGATGACGGTCCGCAAGTCCGTGTACGGCAGGCGGATGCCCGATGCGCCCGCCTTGACGGGTCCATCCCTGGGGTCCATGGTCGCATTGGCGAGGTTCTCCGTCAGCCCGTAGGTCACCATGATGCGCACGCCGGTGGCCCTTTGAAATTCCTCGCGCACCGCGATCGGCATCGAGGTCGATCCGGTGGAGGAACAG
>JAQGMU010000639.1 GCA_028292195.1 Ramlibacter sp.
GCCTACTCCTGCGCCCCTTCTCGGCCCGGCGGGGGGCGCCATTTGCCTGTTTCATTGGACTAGGCATGGAGACGACATTCCCAAGGCTGCTACTGCAGCACGCAGCCCAGCGGCCCACCGCGGCGGCCATGCGTGAGAAGGAATACGGCATCTGGCAAGCGCTTACCTGGGCCCACTTGGCGCAGATGGTGGAGCAGATGGCCTGCGGCCTGCACCAGGCCGGGCTGCGGCGCGGCGAACACATGGTGGTGGTCGGCGCCAACCGGCCGCGGCTGTACGCCACCATGCTGGCCGCGCAAGCGTTGGGGGCCATCCCGGTGCCGCTGTACCAGGACGCGGTCGCCACCGAATGCGTGTTCCCGATCAACAACGCCGAAGTGCGCTTCGCCTTCGCCGAGGACCAGGAGCAGGTCGACAAGCTGCTGGAAATCCGGCCTCAGTGCCCGCAGCTCACGGCCATCTTTTATGACGACCCGCGCGGCCTGCGCAACTACAGCGAGGCGGGGCTCACCGCGCTCGACGCGCTGCTGGCCAGCGGCCAGCAGTTCGCGCAGGCCAATCCGGGCTTCTTCCAGGCCGAGGTCGACCAGGCCCGGCCCGACGACGTGGCCGCGATGTTCTTCACCTCCGGCACCACCGGCCAGGCCAAGGGCGTGGTCCACACCCACCGCGCGCTGCTCGATCGCGCCAGCGCCGGCGCCGAGTTCGATCACCTGACTTCCGCCGAGGAAGTGCTGGCCTACATGCCCCCGGCCTGGGTCGGGCAGAACATCTTCAGCTACGCCCAGTGGCTGGCCTGCGGCTTCGTCGTGAACTGCCCCGAGTCGGCCTCCACGGTGATGATCGACCTGAAGGAGATCGGGCCCACCTACTACTTCGCGCCGCCGCGCATCTTCGAGGCCCTGCTCACCAGCGTGATGATCCGCATGGAGGACGCCGGCGCCATCAAGCGCGCGATGTTCCACGGCTTCATGAACGTGGCACGCCGCGTCGGCCCCGCGCTGCGCGACGGCCAGCGCGTAGGCGCCTTTGACCGGCTGCTGTACGCGCTGGGCAACCTGCTGGTCTACGGACCGCTGCGCAACAACCTGGGCCTGTCGCGCGTGCGCGTGGCCTACACCGCGGGCGAGGCGATCGGCCCCGACCTGTTCGCCTTCTACCGCGCCATAGGCGTCAACCTGAAGCAGCTGTACGGCTCCACCGAGACCGCGGTGTTCGTCTGCATGCAGCCGGACAACCAGGTGCGTGCCGACACCGTGGGCATCCCCTGCCGCGACGTCGAGATCCAGGTCGCCGCCAACGGCGAGATCCTGGTGCGCTCGCCCGGGCTGCTCAAGGAGTACTACAAGAACCCGGAGGCCACCGCCGAAGTGAAGACGGCCGACGGCTGGTACCACACCGGCGATGCCGGCTTCCTCGACGCCCAGGGCCACCTCAAGATCATCGATCGCGCCAGGGACGTCGGGAAACTCGCCGACGGCGCGATGTTCGCGCCCAAGTACATCGAGAACAAGCTCAAGTTCTTTCCGTACATCAAGGAGGCGGTGGCGCTGGGCGACCGCCTCGCGATGGTGTGCGCAATGATCAACATCGACTTCGACGCCGTCGGCAACTGGGCCGAGCGGCGCAACCTGCCCTACGCCGGCTACACCGACCTGGCGCAGAAGCCCGAGGTGTATGCGTTGATCCAGGACTGCATCGAGAAGGTCAACGCCGACCTGGCGGCCGACGAAAAGCTGGCGGGCAGCCAGGTCCACCGTTTCCTCGTCCTGCACAAGGAGCTGGATGCCGACGACGGCGAGCTCACGCGCACCAACAAGGTCCGGCGCGGCTTCATCGCCGACAAGTACCTGGTGCTGGTCGATGCCCTGTACGGCGGCAAGGGCGAGCAGTACATTGAAACCCAGGTGAAGTTCGAGGACGGGCGCACCGGCAGCGTGAGCGCGACGCTGAAGATCATGGATGCCCGCACCTTCGCGCCGGTGAGGGCGGCGGCATGAAGATCATGAGAGACCACGACGGCCTCGATGCGGGTGGCGGCCCCTCCGCCCCGGGCACCGGCCGCCGTTTCGGCGAGGTCATCCTCGACGTGCGCAGCATCTCGCTGGCCTTCGGCGGCGTGAAGGCGCTCAGCGACATCTCCTTCGACGTGCGCGAGCACGAGGTCCGCGCCATCATCGGCCCCAACGGCGCCGGGAAAAGTTCGCTGCTCAATTGCATCAACGGCGTCTACCAGCCGCAGCAGGGCACCATCACCTTCCGCGGCAAGCTGTTCCACCACATGAAGAGCCGGCAGGTGGCGGAGATGGGCATCGCCCGCACCTTCCAGAACCTGGCCCTGTTCAAGGGCATGAGCGTGCTGGACAACATCATGACCGGCCGCAACCTGCGCATCAAGAGCAACCTGCTGCTGCAGGCGCTGCGCATCGGCCCGGCCGAGAGGGAGGAGATCCGGCACCGCGAATACGTGGAGCGGATCATCGACTTCCTGGAGATCCAGGCCTTCCGCAAGACGCCGGTCGGCCAGCTGCCCTACGGCCTGCAGAAGCGCGTCGACCTGGGGCGCGCGCTGGCGATGGAGCCGCAGGTGCTGCTGCTGGACGAGCCCATGGCCGGCATGAACCTGGAGGAGAAGCAGGACATGTGCCGCTTCATCCTGGACGTGAACGACGAGTTCGGCACCACGGTGGTCCTGATCGAGCACGACATGGGCGTGGTGATGGACATCTCCGACCGCGTGGTGGTGCTGGACTACGGCAGGAAGATCGGCGACGGCGCGCCGGAAGAAGTGCGCGCCAATCCGGACGTGATCCGGGCCTACCTCGGGACCAGCCACTGACATGGGATTCTTCCTCGAAACCCTCCTGGGCGGCCTGATGGCCGGCATGCTCTATTCGCTGGTGGCGCTCGGCTTCGTGCTGATCTTCAAGGCCTCCGGCGTCTTCAACTTCGCGCAGGGCGCGATGGTGTTGTTCGCCGCGCTGGCGATGGCGCGCTTCGCCGAATGGATTCCGCAGTGGACCGGCATCGCCAGCCCGCTGTTCGCCAACGCCGCCGCCTTCGTGGTCGCCGGCCTCATCATGTTCGCCGTGGCCTGGGTGATCGAGTTCCTGGTGCTGCGCCACCTGGTGAACCAGGAAGGCGCGACATTGCTGATGGCCACGCTGGGCATCGCCTACTTCCTCGAAGGCCTGGGCCAGACGCTGTTCGGCAACAGCATCTACAAGATCGACATCGGCATGCCCAAGGACCCGGTGATCGCGCTGGAGTCCACCTTCCAGGGCGGCATCCTGATCAACAAGGAAGACCTGATCGCGGCGCTGATCTCCGCGGCGCTGGTGGCCGTGCTCAGCCTGTTCTTCCAGAAGACGGCAACGGGCCGCGCGCTGCGCGCCGTGGCCGACGACCACCAGGCCGCGCAGTCGGTCGGCATTCCGCTCAATCGCATCTGGGTCATCGTCTGGTGCGTCGCCGGCGTGGTGGCGCTGGTGGCCGGAATGATCTGGGGCAGCAAGCTGGGCGTGCAGTTCTCGCTGGCGACGGTGGCGTTGCGCGCGCTGCCGGTGGTGATCCTGGGCGGCCTGACTTCGGTGCCGGGCGCGATCATCGGCGGCTTGATCATCGGCGTCGGCGAGAAGCTCTCCGAGGTCTACATCGGGCCGCTGGTGGGCGGTGGCATCGAGATCTGGTTCGCGTACGTGCTCGCCTTGGGCTTCCTGTTGATCCGGCCCCAGGGCCTGTTCGGCGAAAAGATCATCGATCGGGTCTGACATGTTGTATCGCGAAAACGGCCAGTTCAAGACCACCTACCGCGCCGACCTGCAGATCTTCCCGATCCGGCAGGACCGCTGGATGATCGTGGCGCTGATCCTCGCCGCCTTCGTCCTGGTGCCGATGCTGGCCAGCGACTACATGTTCCGCGCCATCCTGATCCCGTTCCTGATCATGGCGCTGGCGGCGCTGGGCGTGAACATCCTGGTGGGCTACTGCGGCCAGATCTCGCTGGGCTCGGGCGCCTTCATGGCGGTCGGCGCCTATGGCGCCTACAACTTCTTCGTGCGCGTCCCGAACATGCCGGTGATCCCGGCCATCCTGCTGGGCGGCCTGTGCGCCACCGCCTTCGGCATCCTGTTCGGGCTGCCCTCGTTGCGGGTGAAGGGCTTGTATCTGGCCGTCGCCACGCTGGCCGCGCAGTTCTTCGCCGACTGGATGTTCCTGCGCATCAAATGGCTGGTGAACGATTCGCCCTCGGGCTCGGTCTCGGTCAACTCCCTGCAGGTGTTCGGCCTGCCCGTGGAAAGCGCCACCTCCAAGTACTGGTTCTGCCTGGCCATCCTGGTGCTGATGGCGCTGGCGGCCAAGAACCTGGTGCGCAGCGCGATCGGCCGCGAGTGGATGGCGATCCGCGACATGGACGTGGCTGCGGCCGTGATCGGCATCCGGCCGATGTACGCCAAGCTCACCGCCTTCGCCGTCAGCTCCTTCATCGTCGGCGTCGCCGGCGCGCTCTGGGCCTTCGTCTACCTCGGCGCCTGGGAGCCGGCGGCGTTCTCGGTGGAGCTGTCGTTCCGGCTGCTGTTCATGGTGATCATCGGCGGCCTCGGCTCGATCTCGGGCGCCTTCTTCGGCGCCGCCTTCATCGTGGTGCTGCCGATCTTCCTGAACCAGTTCCTGCCGGCCTTCACCGGCCTGTTCGGCATCACCATTTCCACGGCCGGCCTGTCGCACGCCGAGTCCATGATCTTCGGCGCGCTGATCGTCTGGTTCCTGATCGTCGAGCCGCACGGCCTGGCGCGCCTTTGGGCCACCGGCAAGCAGAAGCTGCGGCTGTGGCCGTTCCCGCATTGAGCAATTTCAACAGAAGGAGACAACCATGAGGCTTCGTTCCGTATTCCTGGCCACCCTGTTGGGAGTGGCCGCCGCCGGCGCCTTCGCCCAGGCCAAGGAGCAGTTCTTCCCGCTGCTGTCCTACCGCACCGGCCCGTACGCGCCCAACGGCACGCCCTGGGCAAACGGCAAGCAGGACTACCTGAAGATGATCAACGCCCGCGACGGCGGCATCAACGGCGTCAAGCTGACGTTCGAGGAATGCGAAACCGGCTACGCCACCGACCGCGGCGTGGAGTGCTACGAGCGCCTCAAGAGCCGCCCCGGCGTGGCGCTGTTCGACCCGCAGGCCACCGGCATCACCTTCGCGCTGACGGAGAAGGTGACCACCGACAAGATCCCGCTGATCACGCTGGGCTACGGCCTGTCGGTGTCGCAGGACGGCACCGCCTTCAAGTGGAACTTCCCGATCATGGGCAGCTACTGGACCGGCGCCGACATCCTGGTGCAGCACATCGCCAAGAAGGAAGGCGGCTACGACAAGTTGAAGGGCAAGAAGATCGCCCTCGTGTACCACGACTCGCCGTTCGGCAAGGAGCCGATCCCGCTGCTGCAGGAGCGCGCCAAGATGCACGGCTTCCAGCTGGAACTGATCCCGGTGACGGCGCCCGGCGTCGAACAGAAGGCCGCCTGGCTGCAGGTGCGCCAGATGCGCCCGGACTACGTGATGCTGTGGGGCTGGGGCGTGATGAACTCCACCGCGCTGAAGGAAGCGCAGGCCACCGGCTACCCGCGCGACAAGATGTATGGCGTGTGGTGGTCGGGCGCCGAGCCGGACGTGAAGGACGTGGGTGAAGGCGCCAAGGGCTACAACGCGCTGGCGCTCAACACCTCGGGCCAGCAACCCAAGGTGATCCAGGACATCCTGAAGTACGTGCACGACAAGGGCCAGGGCACGGGGCCGAAGGACGAGGTCGGTTCGGTGCTGTACACCCGCGGCGTGATCATCCAGATGCTGGGCGTGGAAGCGGTGCGGCGCGCGCAGGAGCGCTACGGCAAGGGCAAGGTCATGACGGGCGAGCAGGTTCGCTGGGGCCTGGAGAACCTGGCGCTGGACCAGAAGCGGCTCGACCAGATGGGCTTCGCCGGCGTGCTGCGTCCCATCTCCACCAGCTGCGGCGACCACATGGGCTCGACCTGGGCGCGGATCCAGACCTGGGACGGCAGCAAGTGGAACTTCTCCAGCGACTGGTACCAGGCGGACGAACAGATCATCAAGCCGATGGTGAAGACCGGGTCGGAGAAGTACCTGGCCGACAAGAAGATGACGCGCAGGACGGCAGCGGACTGCCAATCCTGACGGAAGCAAGCATGGAAGCCCGCAACATCGTCCTGAACGTCAACGGCATCGAAGTCATCTACAACCACGTGATCCTGGTGCTCAAGGGCGTGTCGCTGCAGGTGCCGGAGGGCGGCATCGTGGCGCTGCTCGGGGGCAACGGCGCGGGCAAGACGACCACGCTGCGGGCCATCTCGAACCTGCTGCAGGGCGAGCGCGGCGCGGTGACCAAGGGTGCTATCGAGCTGCGCGGCGACCGCATCGAGAACCTGACGCCGTCGGAGCTGGTGCGGCGCGGCGTGGTGCAGGTGATGGAGGGCAGGCACTGCTTCGCCCACCTCACCATCGAGGAGAACCTGCTGACCGGCTCCTACACCCGCAGCAACAAGGCCGAAGTGGCGGCCAACCTGGAGAAGGTCTACAACTACTTCCCGCGCCTGAAGGAGCGCCGCGGCACGCAGGCGGCGTACACCTCGGGCGGCGAGCAGCAGATGTGCGCCATCGGCCGCGCGTTGATGGCCAACCCCAGCATCGTGCTGCTGGACGAGCCGTCGATGGGCCTGGCGCCGCAGATCGTGGAGGAGGTGTTCGCCATCGTGAAGGACCTGAACGCCAGGGAGCGCGTGACCTTCCTGCTGGCGGAGCAGAACACC
>JAQGMU010000051.1 GCA_028292195.1 Ramlibacter sp.
AAGACGGCCTACAACATCGTCAAGACCATCTTCGACAAGAAGGCCGACCTGGTGGCCGTGCACAAGGAAGCCGAGAACTTCAAGCTGGAAAGCCAGAAGACTTCCGCGACGCCGATTCCCTTCCACCCCGGCGCCATCAGGTACTTCGCCGAAAAGGGCATCAAGCTGAACTGACAGTCCCCGCCAGAACATGACACAACACCAGGCGGAAAAAGTCGCGCTCAGCGAGGCCGTGAGCGAGGCCGCGCTGCAGAAGGCCGAGGAGTTCATCGAACAGGAGGAGGGCGCCGCCAACAAGTTCAAGGGCTTGATGGCGGTCTTCATCACTCTCGTCGCGGTAGTGATGTCCGCCTTCCACCTGTACACGGCCTACGCCATCGTGCCGACGCAGACGCTGCGGCCGGTGCACGTGGCCTTCGTGCTGTTCCTGTCCTTCCTGGTGTTCCCGGTCGCGGCCCGCTACCGGCACCGGGTGATGTGGTGGGACTGGGCCGCGGCCTTGCTGTCGGTGGCGGTGGCGGTCTACCTGATCCAGGGCGGCGACGACATCACGGACCGCAACACTTCGCCGCTGCCCTGGGACATCTTCTTCGGCGTGTGCCTGGTCGGGCTGGTGCTGGAGGCGATGCGCCGCACCGCGGGCTGGATCATGCCGGCCATCTGCTGCGCCTTCGTCGCCTATGCGCTCGCCGGGCCCATGCTGCCCGCGCCGTGGACGCACAAGGGCTACGAGATCGGCCGGCTGGTCGGCGTGATGTACATGACCCTGGAAGGCATCTACGGCACCGCCGTCGACGTCTCCTCGTCGCTGATCATCCTGTTCACGATCTTCGGCGCCTTCCTGCAGTACTCGGGCGCCGGCAAGTTCTACATCGACTTCTCGTTCTCCGCCATGGGCGGCAAGCCCACCGGCGCGGGGCGCACCGTGGTGCTGGCGTCCTTCCTGCTCGGCGGCCCCTCCGGCTCGGGCGTGGCGACGACGGTGACGCTGGGCTCGGTGGCCTACCCGATGCTCGCCAAGGTGGGCTACGAAAAGAACGCGGCCGGCGGCCTGCTTGCCGCCGGCGGCCTGGGCGCCATCATCTCGCCGCCGGTGCTGGGCGCCGCGGCCTTCCTGATCGCCGAGTACCTGAAGATCTCCTATCTCGACGTGCTGCTGATGGCGACGATCCCGACGCTGCTGTTCTACTTCGCGCTGTTCCTGATGGTGGAGATCGACGCGCGCAAGTACGGCATGGGCAACACCACCTTCGCGAAGGCGGACACGGTCTGGAACCTGACGCGCAAGTACTGGTTCCACTTCCTGTCGCTGGTCTCCATCATCTTCTTCATGATGTGGGGCTTCTCGCCGGTGCTGTCGGTGTTCTGGGCCACGGTGGTGTCCTTCTTCACCAGCTTCCTGCGCAGCGACACGGCGCTGATCCCCTACGACACCTTCCGCGGCGGCGGCGTCGGCAAGAAGCTCTGGGCCTCGCCCTTCATCAAGGCCATGGAAGGCGGCTCCATCGGCGTGCTGAACGTGGCGGCCACCTGCGCCGGCGCCGGCATCATCGTCGGCGTGGTCACGCTCACCGGCCTGGGCCTGAAGTTCAGCACCATCGTCATCGACTACGCCGGCGGCTCGCTGCTGCTGACGGCCATCTTCACCTCGCTGGTGGTCTGGGTGGTCGGCCTGGCGGTGCCGGTGACGGCCTCGTACATCATCTGCGCGGTGATCGCCGCGCCGGCGCTGACCAAGCTGGGCGTGCCGGACTTCGCGGCGCACATGTTCATCTTCTACTACGCGGTGCTGTCCGAGGTATCACCGCCGACCGCGCTGTCTCCCTTCGCGGCGGCCGCCATCACCGGCGGCGACCCGTACAAGACCACGCTGCAGTGCTGGAAGTACACCGTGCCGGCCTTCCTGGTGCCCTTCGTGTTCGTGCTCGACCCCAGCGGCCAGGGCCTGCTGCTGATGGGGTCCACCAAGGCGCTGGCGCATGCCAACTGGTGGTCGATCGCCGAGGTGACGATCACCTGCGCCCTGGGCATCGCGGCGCTGGCGGCCGGCTTCCAGGGCTGGGCGCTGCGCAAGACCAACACCATCGAGCGCGTGCTGCTGATCATCGCCGGCTTCGCGCTCGCCTATCCGGTCTGGATCGCCGACCTGGTGGGCATCGCGCTGGTGGCGGTGGTGCTGGCGCTGCAGCTCCTGCGGCCGGTGCCGCAGCCGGCGTAGGATTCGCTCCTGCAGCAAGCAGGAACCGCCATGAAGCAACTCGACCCGTCCGCCAAGGGCGTCTACCTCATCACCGTCACCCCCTTCACCGACAGCGGTGGGCTGGACCTTGCCAGCACCGACCGCATGGTGGACTTCTGCCTGGAAAAAGGCGTCACCGGCCTCACGGTGCTGGGCATCATGGGCGAAGCCACCAAGCTCACTGCCGAAGAGTCACGCGTGTTCGTCAGGCAGGTGCTGGCGCGCGTCGCCGGCAAGGTGCCGGTGGTGGTGGGCGCTTCGGCCGCCGGCTTCTCCGCGATGGGCGAGCTCACCCGCTCGGTGATGGACCTCGGCGCCAGCGGCGTAATGGTGGCGCCGCCGCCCAGCGTGCGCACCGACGACCAGATCGCCGCCTACTTCGACCTGGTGGCCGAGACGGTCGGACCGCAGGTGCCATGGGTGCTGCAGGACCACCCGGTCTCCACTACCGTGCAGATGTCGACCCCCGTCATCCTGCGCATCCTGAAGAACGCCGCCAACTGCGTGATGCTGAAGCACGAGGACTGGCCGGGCCTGGCCAAGCTGTCCGCGATCCGCGCCGCCAGCGACAAGGGCGAAGTGAAGCGCGTCTCCATCCTCACCGGCAACGGCGGCGGCCTGTTCCTGCCGGAGGAGATGACGCGCGGCGCCGATGGCGCCATGACCGGCTTCGCCTACCCCGAGATGATGGTCGACGTGGTGGCGGCGCACGCGCACGGCGACCGCGAACGCGCCCACGACCTGTTCGACGCCTACCTGCCGCTGGCGCGCTACGAGCAGCAGGCCGGCGTCGGCCTGGCCGTGCGCAAGCAGCTGTTCAAGGACCGCGGGGTGATCGCTTCGGCCTTCATCCGCAAGCCCGGCCCCAAGCTGTCCGCGGCCGACCTGGCCGACATCGCCCTGCTGGTGCGCCGGCAGGACAAGCGGCTGCGCGAACTGAATTGACGGAGAACTCCATGCCCATGCCCGCGAACCCGGACGTCCCGTCCATGGAACTCGATCCAGCGGTGATCGAGATCCTGGCCAAGGTGACCACCGCCACCCTGACCACGGTGCTGCTGAAGAAGGGCCTGCGCAACGTCTGGATGCGCGGCGCCCGGCCGATCCGCAGCGGCCAGCCGCGGCTGGTGGCCCGCGCCTTCACCCTGCGCTTCGTGCCGGCGCGCGAAGACCTGGCGACGCCCGCGTCTTGGGCCTCGCCGATCTCCACCCGCGCGGCGATCGAGGACATGCCGGCCGGCTGCATCGCGGTGGTCGACTCCATGGGCGTGCAGGACGCCGGCATCTTCGGCGACATCCTGTGCGCCCGCATGGCCAAGCGCGGCATCGCGGCGCTGGTGACCGACGGCGTGGTGCGCGACCTGCATGGCGTGCTGGGCACCGGCTTGCCGGTGTGGTGCAGCGGCGCCGCGGCCCCGCCCTCGGTGGCCGGCCTCACCTTCGTCGCCTGGCAGCAGCCGATCGGCTGCGGCGGCGTGGCGGTCTTTCCCGACGACATCGTTGTGGTCGACGATGACGGCGCCGTGCTCATTCCCGCGAAACTTCTCGACGAGGTCGTGGCCGCGGCGCCCGAGCAGGAGCGCATGGAAGAATGGATCATGGGCGAGGTCGACAAAGGCGCGGGTCTGCCAGGCCTCTATCCCATGAATGCCGAGACGAAGGCGCGCTACGAATCATCGAAGCGCTGAGCTTTGGCTTGGCGTACTCTGCTCGAGGCAGTAGGGACGCCAGTGTCG
>JAQGMU010000086.1 GCA_028292195.1 Ramlibacter sp.
CTGCACCGGCTGGGTCAGCCTGCTGGTCACGCGCCTGGGCCTGGGCGCCGCCGAAGCGCCGATCTACCCGGCGGGCGGCAAGCTCAATGGCATCTGGATGACGCAGAACGAACGCGGCCGCGGCGCCACGCTGCTCGATGGCGGCGCGCCGCTCGGGGCCGCGCTCGGCGCGATCCTGATCTCCGCGCTGATCGCGACGCTGGGCTCCTGGCGCATGGCCTTCGTGATCGCCGGCGCCGGCACCGTCATCGCCGGCTGGTTCGCCTGGCGCTACATCCGCAACCACCCGCGCCAGCACCCGGACGTGAACGAGGCCGAGGCGCTCTACATCGAGGCGGCCCACGCCCAGGACGCCGCCAATGCGCCGGCCCACGCCAGCGGCCGCGTGCTGGACTTCTTCAAGTACCGCTCGGTGTGGGGCATGTTCTTCGGCTGGATGTGCTTCAACGCGCTGTTCTACGGCCTGCTACCTGGATGCCCAACTACCTGTCCAAGGTGCACGGCTTCGACATCAAGCAGATGGGCGGCGCGGTGTTCATCATGTTCTTCTCCGGCTTCGTCGGCGAGATGGTCGGCGGCTGGATCGCCGACAAGTGGAAGGCCGCCGGCGCCTCGCAAAGCCGCGTGCTGCGCACCCTGTTCGGCGTCGCCTCGATCATCGCCACCGTCTCGATCTACAGCGTGGCGCAGATCAAGGACCCGGTCGCCGTCGTCGTCCTGCTGTCGGTCACGCTGTTCTTCCTGCGCTGGTGCGGCCTGTTCTGGTGCATCCCCTCCATCCTCGGCACCCGCGACCGCGTCGGCTTCCTCGGCGGCACCATGAACCTGGGCGGCAACGTCGCCGGCATCGGCGTGCCCATCGTGGTCGGCCTGATCGTGCAGGCGACCGGCTCCTACTTCCTCGCGCTGATGCTGTTCGCCGCCGCCGGCGCCGGCCTGTTCATCTGTTCCACGCTGCTGATCGACTACAGCAGGAAGCTGCCGGTCTGAGCGCGGAGCGCCGTCCTTTCCCATCCCCCGCATAGACGGGCAGGAAGTCGGCCCGCGCGGCCACGCCGTCTACACTGGCTGGGTGAACGCCGCGGGCCTGCCCGGCGACGAGCTGCTGCTGGACCTGGGTGCGGCGTTCGAAGCGGCGCAACCCTGGGCCCAGCGCTGGCCCGCCCCTTGACGACTGGAGAAATGACGATGCAAGCCCCCGAAACCGCCGCCGGCGCAGAGACCGTGGCCCGCGCCCTGGTGCAGGCGCGCCTGCGGCAACAGCCCGTGAGCGCGGCGCCGCTGGAGCAGCTGCTGGCCGGGCCCGAGGACGCTTACTGGGTGCAGGAGCTGGTGGCGCGCGAGGCCGGCTGGGGCAGCGAAGTGGTGGCGCGCCACTGGAAATCGGGCGGCCCCTCGCGCTCGGGCGCGCTGACCCATGCGCCGCTGCCGGCGCCCGGCATCTGGGCCAGCCCGGCCGATGGCAGCGACTTCCACTTCAACTTCCGGCTGATCGAGGCGGAAGTGGCGTTGCGGCTGGGGCGCGAGGTCACGCAGGAACAGGCGGAGGCCTTGACGCCGGAGGAAGCGCCGGCCTGGATCGACGGGATGACCGTTTCCATCGAGGTGGTCGACTCGCGCTGGACCGAGGGCCCCCGCACCCCCGCCCTGCTGAAGCTGGCCGACCTGCAGTCGCACGGCGCACTGGTGCGGGGCGAGTGGAAACCGTTCGCGCCGCGCGACTGGGCCCAGCAGGCCTGCACGGTGCAGATCGGCGCCGCTGCCCCGCAGGCGTTCCGCGGCACCTATGCGCTGGCCGACCCGACCTGGCTGCTGCCGACGTGGCTGCGGCATGTCACGCGCCACGGCGCCACCGTGCCGCGCGGCACCGTCGTCACGACCGGCACCTGGTGCGGGATGCTGCCGGCGCAGAAGGGTGACCGGGTGAAGGCGGTGTTCGAGGGAATCGGCGAAGCCGAAGTGCAGTTGTAGTCGTCGTAAAGTGCGGGGCCGTGCCCACGACCCCCAGCCCCCGCTCCCCCTGGCTCATGCTGCTGGTGCTCATCACCGGCTTCGCCCTCAGCCAGGCCTTCCGCACCGTTGCCGCCATCATGGCGCCGCCGCTGCAGCAAGCCTTCGCGCTCAAGCCGCAGCAGCTCGGCCTGTTTGCCGGCGCCTTCCATTTTTCCTTCGGCGCGCTGCAGCTGTTCATGGGCATGGGGATAGACGTCTACGGCCCGCGCCGGACCGTGCTGGCCGTGTTTCCGCTTGCCATCGCCGGCGCGCTGGTCACCGCCTCGGCCGACAGCTATGCCGGCCTGATCGCCGGCCAGGTGCTCACCGGCATCGGCTGCGCGCCGGCCTTCCTGGTCTGCACGGTGTTCATCGCCCGCAACTTCCCGGCCGAGCGCTTCTCCTCGGTCAACGGCGCCGCGCTGGGCATAGGCTCGGTCGGGCTGCTGCTCACCGGCACGCCGCTGGCCTGGCTGATCCAGTACGCCTCGTGGCGCGCCGGCTTCGTCGCGCTGGCCGCGTGCGCCGTCGTCGCCTGGCTGTGCATCCTGCTGCTGGTGCGGGAGCAGGCCGCCGCCGGCGAGCAGCACGGAGTCGACGTGGCGCAGGCATTGCGAGGTTATGGCGAGCTGTTCCGGCTGCCGCACACGCTGGGCATCATCGGGCTGGCGGTCTTCACCTATGCGTCCTTCCTGTCGCTGCGCGGCCTCTGGCTCGGGCCGCTGCTGATCGACCGCCACGGCTTCACGCTGGTGGAAAGCGGCAACGTCGCGCTGGCCGTCTCCGTGGTCGGCATGTTCGGGCCGCCGCTGTTCGGCCGGATGGACCCCGGCGACCGCAAGCGGCGCGGCTGGATCCTGGCCTTCGCGCTGGCCTGCGCGGCCATCTTTGCCGGCATGGCGCTGAATCCGGGCGCCGCGCTCGACGTGGCCGGCGCGCTGGCGATCGGCCTGCTGTCCGGCTTCATCGTGTTCCAGTACGCCGACGTGCGTTCCGCCTACCCGGCACGCATGACCGGCCGCGCGATGGCCGTCTTCACCATGGCCATGTTCCTGGGCGTCGCGCTGATGCAGTGGCTGACCGGCCTCGCGGCTTCGGCCGCCGTCGCGCTGCACCTCGAAACCTACGCAGCCGTGCTGGGCGCCATTGCCGGCTTCCTGCTGCTGGGCGCGCTGGTTTTCCGGCTGCTGCCGGGCCCGGTTGCGGCCAGCAAGGCCGCGGGCGAGCCGTCACAATCGACACCATGAAGATCACCAAAGACACCGTCGTCACCCTGAAATACAAGGTCGCCGAGGCCAATGGCAAGCTGATCGAGGAAAGCCGCGATCCCATGGTCTACCTGCATGGCGGCTACGACAACACCCTGCCGAAGATCGAGGCCGCGCTGGACGGCCGGGAAGCGGGCTACGAGACCCTCCTGGAGCTGCAGCCGGAAGACGCCTTCGGCGTGCGCGACGAGGCGCTGGTGCGCGTCATCCCCAGGAGCGAATTCCCGCCCGGCGTCAAGGTCGGCGGCCAGCTCGAGGGCCGTACCGACGACGGCACGCCGCACGTGTTCCACGTAATGAAGATCAAGGGCCAGGAAGTGCACCTGGACGGCAACCACCCGCTGGCGGGCCGGCCCCTGAAGTTCACGCTGAAGGTGCTCGGCGTGCGGATGGCCAGTGCGGAAGAGATCCAGCACAAGCACGTCCACGGCGAGCACGGCCACCACCATTGAAAGCGTGCCAGGGCAGCCTCACCTAGGCACCATGTCCACCTCCCCCGTCCTCGCCGTCAAGCCCCTCGGCTTCCCCTGGGAAACCGCGGATCCCTTCCTTTTTTGCGCCTATCACGACGATGCCTACCCGCGCGGCAACGGCAAGATGGGGCCGGCCGCGCCGCTGGCCGGGCGCGACCTCGGGCAGGACTTCAGCCGCAAGGACGGCTGGAGCATGTACCACGGCGAGACGGTGCCCGGCTTCCCGGCGCATCCGCACCGCGGCTTCGAGACCGTCACCATCGTCCGCAAGGGCCTGATCGACCACAGCGATTCGCTGGGCGCCACCGCGCGTTTCGGCGGCGGCGACGTGCAGTGGGTCACCGCCGGCCGCGGCCTCGTGCACTCGGAGATGTTCCCGCTGCTGAAAGAGAGCGAGGAGAACCCGCTGGAGCTGTTCCAGATCTGGCTGAACCTGCCCAAGCGCAGCAAGATGGCCGAGCCGCACTTCACCATGCTCTGGAACGAACAGGTGCCGCGCCGCGTGATCGAGGACGCCGCGGGCCGCAAGACCGAAGTGGCGGTGATCGCCGGCAGCTTCGGCGAGGTCGTGGCGCCGCCGCCGCCGCCGGATTCATGGGCGGCGCAGCAAGAAGGCGGCGTCGCGATCTGGACGCTGCGCATGGAGCCGGGCGCCACGATGCAATTGCCGGCCGCGCCGCTGGCCGGCACGCGCCGCACCCTCTATTTCTTCAAGGGTGATGCGGCCAATGTCGGCGGCCAGCAGGTGCAGGGACCGGCCGCCATCACGCTGGAAGCCGATGTCGACGTGCCCATCGTCAACGGCGACACGGTCGGTGAATTCCTGCTGCTGCAGGGCCGCCCGATCGGCGAGCCGGTGGCGCAGTACGGCCCGTTCGTGATGAACACCCAGCAGGAGATCCAGCAGGCCATGCAGGACTACCGCCGCACGCAGTTCGGCGACTGGAAGTTCGGCGATGCCGCGCCGGTGCATGGCACTGATCCGAAGCGGTTCGCGAAGTATCCGGACGGGCGGGAAGAAGTGCCGGCCTGAGCTTCGCCGTGACTTCGTAGGCTGGGTTTCGCGCCAGCGAACCCCAGCGGTTCCCGCATCGCTGGGGCCGGCTACGCCGGACCCAGCCTACAGAAGCCTTCGCCCGGCTGCGCTTGCCCGCGCGCATGCAAAGGCGCACTTTGGGAGTCATCCCTTTCCC
>JAQGMU010000090.1 GCA_028292195.1 Ramlibacter sp.
GCGATGCGGAGTACGTCGTGATGTACGGCAAGGACGGCGCGCCGCAGTGCGTGTCACGCCCCGGGCCGCTCGCGACCTACTTCACCGAACCGGAGCTGAAGGCCAGGCCCGGCATGGGAGACCGGTCCTTCGACTTCTCGTGTCCCGGCGGAAATGCGGATTCCGTGTGGGCCTTCGACCGCGCGCGCCGCGTGCTGGTCCCGCTGCGGCTGGACCCATGAAAAAGGGCGGGAGCCCGCGTTCCCGCCCTCGACTGCTCTGTCCTATTTGCCCAGAGCGGCCTGCTCGCGCAGTTGCTCGCACTCGGCCTTGAGCTTGGCGACCAGCTCGACGTGCCGGCGCACCTTGCTCTGGAGCTCTTCCGGGATCGTCTGTCCGAGGTACGCGCCCAGCTCCCGCCTCAATTCCCGCATCTTGGTGAATTCGTTGCTGACGCCGGCGCAGCTGCGGTCCTGCTGCGCCGTCCGCGTCTCCTTGTTGTCGTCGGCGGCGGCCAGCGCCAGCTGGCTGCACGCAATCAAGGCAAGCAGGCGGAGAGTCGATCGGAGCATTTGGAGTACCTCTGTCTGACAAAAGGTGAAACTGAATGTAACTCCAGACCCGGGAATCCCGCGTGACTTAAATCTCCATTTGCGAAGAACGATGAAGAAAGCCACCTCGCGGTGGCTCTCTTCCTTGGAAACGACGCCGCGGCGCCGGCCTCAGCTGCTGCCCAGTCGTTGCTCGATCCGTGCCTTGGTGGTCTTCAGTTCGGGCGGCAACCGGCTCGCCAATTGCTCGAACAGCTCTTCATGCAGCTGCAGTTCCTTTGCCCAGGCTGCGCGGTCGATGCCGATGACCTGCTCGAACTGCTCGGCCGAGAACTTCAGGCCTTCCCAGTTCAGCTCGCCATACGACGGGCTGATGCCGAAGGCGTGCCGGGTTCCGGGGACCTTGCCTTCGAGGCGGTCGATCATCCACTTGAGCACCCGCATGTTCTCGCCGTAGCCGGGCCAGACGAACTTGCCGTCGGCGCCCTTGCGGAACCAGTTGGTGGTGAAGATCCGCGGCAGCTTCGCGCCCGACGCCTCCAGCTTGCGGCCCAGGGTGAGCCAGTGCTGGAAGTAGTCGCTCATGTTGTAGCCGATGAAGGGCAGCATCGCGAACGGGTCGCGCCGCACCACGCCCACCTGGCCAACGATGGCGGCAGTGGTCTCGCTGCCCATGGTGGCGGCCATGTAGACGCCTTCGACCCAGTCCTGCGCCTCGGTCACCAGCGGCACGGTGGTCGAGCGGCGGCCGCCGAAGATGAAGGCGTCGATCGGCACGCCCTTCGGGTCGTCCCAGGCTTCATCGAGCGCGGGATTGTTGGTGGCGGCCACGGTGAAGCGGGCGTTCGGGTGGGCCGCCTTGGCGCCGGTGTCCTTGCCGATCTGCGGCGTCCAGTCCTTGCCCTGCCAGTCGATGGCGTGCGCCGGCGGCGCGCTCATGCCTTCCCACCAGACGTCGCCGTCATCGGTCAGCGCCACGTTGGTGAAGATGACGTTCTTGTCCAGGCTCGCCATGCAGTTAGGGTTCGTCTGCTCGTTCGTCCCCGGGGCCACGCCGAAGTAGCCGGCTTCCGGGTTGATCGCGTGCAGGCGGCCGTCGGCACCCGGCTTGATCCAGGCGATGTCGTCGCCGATGGTGGTGACTTTCCAGCCCTCGAAGCCCTTGGGCGGGATCATCATGGCGAAGTTGGTCTTGCCGCAGGCCGAGGGGAAGGCCGCCGCCACGTGGTACTTCTTGCCCTGCGGGTTGGTCACGCCCAGGATCAGCATGTGCTCGGCCAGCCAGCCCAGGCTGCCGGCGGGGCCGTTCGCTTCCTGGCGGCCCATGACGGAGGCGATGCGCAGCGCGAAGCACTTCTTCCCCAGCAGCGCGTTGCCGCCATAGCCGGAGCCGTACGACCAGATCTCGCGCGTCTCCGGGTAGTGCACGATGTACTTGGTCTTGTTGCACGGCCAGGAGACGTCCTTCTGGCCCGGCTCCAGCGGCGCGCCCACGGTGTGCAGGCAGGGCACGAACTCGCCGTCGACGCCCAGCACGTCGTAAACGGCCTTGCCCATGCGGGTCATGATGCGCATGTTGACGGCCACGTACGGGCTGTCGGACAGCTCGATGCCGATGTGCGCGATGGGCGAGCCGAGCGGGCCCATGGAGAACGGCACCACGTACATGGTGCGGCCCTTCATGCAACCGTCGAACAGCGGCTGCAGCGTGGCGCGCATCTCGCCCGGCGCCATCCAGTTGTTGGTCGGGCCCGCGTCGTCCTTGTTGCGCGAGCAGATGAAGGTGCGGTCCTCGACGCGGGCGACGTCGTTCGGGTCGGACCAGGCCAGGTAGGAGCCGGGGCGCTTCACCGGGTCCAGCTTGCGGAAGGTGCCGGCATCCACCAGCTGCTGGCACAGGCGGTCGTATTCCTGCTGGCTGCCGTCGCACCAGTACACACGCTCCGGCTTGCACAGGGCGACCATGTCCGCCACCCAGGCGATCAGGCGGGCGTTCTTCACGAAGGCCGGAGTCTGCAGGTTGAGGCCCTGCATCACGGGAGAGTTCATCGGAAAAGCTCCTAAGTTGAAACCGTGTTTTCAAAAGGAAGCTGGCGGGAGCGGTGAGCCGCAGGTGCGCCCTTTTGGAAGCAGGCTTGGCAGTCGGCTGGCGCGGCGCCCGGGTCGGCTGGGACGCCTATTTTAGGAAGCTGGCCTGCCGGGCCGTCGCCAAGCCATGCAAAAGATGCATGACCTTATGCCGGTGCTGGCGCAGGGATTGAAAACAAAATGCCCCCTGGCGGGGAAGCCAGGGGGCATTCGGGGAGGGGTCCGGCCCGCTCAGGCCATGTAGATGGCGATGAAGGCCAGCAGGAACATCAGGGCGCCACCCACCAGCGGCAGCACGAGCGGGATCATCGGCACGACTGCTTCCAGGGGATCGTGCGGCTCGGAGGCTTCACCATGGGGGGGCTGGGGGCTGGACATTGATTTCCTCGTGTTCTGGGGGTGTCGCCGCAGATTTTACCAAGCTCGCCTACAGCAGCGCGTAGGTGGTGCTCGCCCGGCAGACGCTCCTGCCGTCGGTCGCCCCGCGGATGTCGATCTCGCCGAACGCCAGGCTCTTGCCGGTCCGTACCACCGACGCCCGCACCAACGCATCCTGCCCCGACAGCGGCTTCAGGAACACCGTGTTCATCTGTACCGTGGTGCAGGGCCGGAATTGGCCGAACTGGTTGATCAGCGCGAGCACCATGGCCGAGTCGGCCGCGGCCATCATGGCCTGGCCGCACAGCATGCCGCCCAGGCGCGCCAGCCGGTCGCTTTGCGGCAGCCGCAGCGTGACGCTGTCGGCGTCGAAGGTTTCGGCCCGCAGACTGAGATCCCGTACCCAGGGCGCGAAGTATTCGGCCAGCGCCGCGTCCAGCTTCTCGTGGTCCATCACTGCTCCTCCGCCTCGAAGCCGGCGGCCCGCAGCGCCGCCAGCACGTCCTGGATGTGCGGGCGGCCGCGGGTCTGCAGCACCAGTTCGATTTCCACGTTCTGCGCCGCCAGCAGCGTGAAGTGGCGCTGGTGATGCACCTCGTCGATGTTGGCGCCGGCCTCGCCGACCACCGCCGTGATGCGGGCCAGCGAGCCGGGCACGTCGCGGGCGCAGACGCGGATGCGCGTGAGCCGCCCGGCGCGCACCAGCCCGCGCTGGATGATGGCCGCCAGCAGCATCGGGTCGATGTTGCCGCCACCCAGCACCAGCCCGACCTTGCGGCCGGCGAACAGCCCCGGCTCCTTCACCAGCGCCGCCAGCGGCGCCGCGCCGGCGCCCTCCACCAGCGTCTTCTCGATTTCCAGCAGCATCACGATGGCCTGCTCGATGTCGCCTTCGTCGACCAGCACCAGGTCGTCGACGTAGCGCTCGATCAGCTTCTGGGTGATGGTGCCCGGCCGGCCGACGGCAATGCCCTCGGCAATGGTCGAGTCACCCTGCGGCAAGGCGGTGTGCTTGACCGCGTTGTACATGTTGGGAAAGCGCAGGGTCTGCAC
This sequence comes from Ramlibacter sp., assembly GCA_028292195.1. Classification (GTDB taxonomy): domain Bacteria; phylum Pseudomonadota; class Gammaproteobacteria; order Burkholderiales; family Burkholderiaceae_C; genus Ramlibacter. The sequence goes on from JAQGMU010000090.1 coordinate 4,050, forward strand.
GCCGATGACGCGGATGCCGGGCTTCAGCGCCTTGGCCGCGGCGGCAACGCCGCCGATCAGGCCGCCGCCGCCGACCGCCACCACCAGCGTGTCCAGTTGCGGCACCGCCTCCAGCATCTCGATGCCCACGGTGCCCTGGCCGGCGATGATGGCCTCGTCGTCGTAGGGGTGGACGAAAACGAGCTGCTCGCTTGCGGCCAGCGCCAGCGCGTGGATGCGAGCTTCCTCCAGCGTGTCTCCATGCAGCACGATCTCGGCGCCGAAGCTGCGGGTGCGCTCGACTTTCACTCCCGGCGTGAATCGCGGCATGACGATCACGGCCCGCAAGCCGAGCCGCTGCGCGTGGTACGCCACGCCCTGCGCATGGTTACCCGCGCTCATGGCCACCACGCCTCGCGTCGTTTCCGGATTCTCGCCGCGGCGCTTCGCCTCATCGCTGAGCTGGGCGAGCTTGTTGCAGGCGCCGCGCTCCTTGAAGGAAGCAGTGAACTGCAGGTTCTCGAATTTCAGGAACACCTGGCAGCCCGTGAGCTGCGAGATCGTGCGCGACTCCACGCAAGGGGTATCGAGAACCTGCCCTTGCAGGCGACGGGCGGCTTCACGGATTTCGAGCAGACCAATCATGCGGCAATTCTGCACGCGCCGGGA
>JAQGMU010000110.1 GCA_028292195.1 Ramlibacter sp.
GTCGTCCGGCGGCCGGTTCAGGTCGATCACGTAGCGCGAGTAACGTGGCTGCAGCACGCTGGCGCCCAGGCTGGCGGCAAATCCGTACAGCTGGTCGAGGTGCCAGTCGGTGTCCTCGACTTCCAGCGCGCGCGGCACGTAGCGGCCATGCAGTTCCGCGGGAATTTCGGTGCCCATGTGCGGGATGCTGACCAGCAGCGGCGCGTTGCCGCGTGTCAGTTGGAAGCTCATCGCGGGGTTCCCTGTTGGATGGTTTGCAGCAGCGGGTTGGCGCCGATCGCATAGGCCAATTGCGCGGGCTGCGCCAGCTCCCACAACACGAAGTCGGCGCGCCGCCCGGCCTCCAGCGTGCCGCGGTCGGCCAGGCCCAGAGCGCGCGCGGCATTGCGGGTGACACCGGCCAGCGCCTCCTCCGGTGTCAGGCGGAACAGCGTGCAGGCCATGTTCAGCATCAGCAGCAGCGAGGTGCAGGGCGAGCTGCCGGGATTGCAGTCGGTCGAGATGGCGATAGTCACGCCGTGCTGGCGCAGCAGCGCGACCGGCGGCAGCCGCGTTTCGCGCAGGAAGTAGAAGGCGCCCGGCAGCAGCACGGCCACGGTGCCGGCCTGCGCCATGGCCCGCACGCCCTCCTCGCTCACCCATTCCAGGTGATCGCAGCTCAGGGCACCGAAGCGCGCGGCCAGCGCGGCGCCGCCGCTGTCGCTCAGTTGCTCGGCGTGCAGCTTGACCGGCAGGCCGAGCGCGCGCGCCGCTTCGAACACCCGCGAGGTCTGCGCGGGCGTGAAGGCGATGCGTTCGCAGAAGGCGTCGACCGCGTCCACCAGGCCCTCGGCGTGCAGCACCGGCAGCATGCGCAGCAATTCGTCGACGTAGGCATCGGGCCGGCCCGCGAATTCCGGCGGCAGCGCATGGGCGCCGAGGAAGGTGATGGCCACGGACATGCGCTCCTGCGCTCCAAGAGCGCGCGCGACCCGCAGGCACTTGCGCTCGTGCTCCAGCGCCAGGCCGTAGCCGGACTTGATCTCCAGCGTGGTGACGCCTTCGGCGCGCAGGGCACGCAGGCGCGGCCGGCTTTGCGCGATTAGCTCGTCCTCGCTGGCGGCACGAGTGGCGCGCACGGTGGAGGCGATGCCGCCGCCGGCGCGGGCGATCTCCTCGTAGGTCGCGCCGTTCAGCCGCTGCTCGAATTCCTGCGCCCGGTCGCCGCCGTAGACCAGGTGGGTGTGGCAGTCGATCAGGCCAGGCGTGACGAGGGCGCCGCCGCAGTCGTGTTCGGGGGCGCCGCGCCAGGAAGCGGGCAATTCGCGCCGCGGCCCGACCCAGGCGAGCCGCTCGCCCTCCACCGCCAGCGCCGCGTCCTCCAGCAAGCCGTAAGGGGCGCCGCCCGCCACCAGGGTGGCGGCGCGGCAATGGGTCCAGACCTGCAAGCTCACAGTTCAACCTCCAGCCACCAGCCGGCGCCGCCGCGCAGCTGGCCTTGCATTTCACCATCGTGCACCTGCCAGGCCAGGGTTGCGGCCGGCAGTTCCAGCTCGACGCCGTGCCAGAGCAGCGCCGCCGCCTCCTGGTGCGCATAGAGTCCCAGCAGCCGGCGCCCCGCGTCGCCGCGCATGCGGTCCCCCGGCACCACGGGGCGCAATTGGCCGCAGCCCGGAGGCGCCATCAGGTTGAGGTCGCGTGTAGCCCCGGCGGGCAGGCTGCAGTGCACGGCCACGTCCCCCTCGAAGCGCAGGGGCACGCCCGGCGGCACCAGTTTCGCCTGGCCGGCCAGGCGCAGCTCGACGCCGGCGCCCTCGATCACCGCGAACCAGCGCTCGCTGCCGGGAAAGGCCGAGAACGGCCCGTCCCGCTCGATGTCCGCCACCGAGATCCGCACCCGCCAGTCCAGCGCGGAAGGCCAGGCCAGCAGCTCGCGCGTGACGCCGCCGCCGTTGCGCCAGGGCTTGGCGGGAACACCGGAAAGGGGGACCTGCTGCCAGTGCAATGGAAAACCTCCGTGCTCCGCACTGCGGTATTCGCCCTTGGGGCGGCCCGGCGGGCTCATGCCTGGAATTCTCCCGCAATCGAGTAGCGCGAACCAGGATAGAGCAGCCGCGCCACGCTGGCGACGTTGCCGCCGCTCACCGTGCGCCGCTTCATGCTCAGGCAAGGCTCCCCGCGCTTGATGCCGAGCTCCTTCGCTTCCTCCGCCGACGGCAGGCAGGCCTCGATCCAGTAGCTGGCCTCGGTCAGCGGCGCGTGCTCCAGCAGGTGCAGCGTCGGCGAGACCCGGGTGAAATCGGTGCGCAGGTAGTCCGGTGCGGCGGCGGGATTCACGTAGCGGTCCTCGTACTGGATGGCCACGCCATTCTCCGCATGCACCAACACGGTGTGGAACAGCCGGGCGCCCTTGCGCAAGGCGAAGGCCTCGGCCAGCTCGGCGCCCGCCTTCTCCTCGGCCGCCAGCAGCACCCGCGCGGTGTGCACGTGGCCGCGCTCGGCGACTTCCTCGTGGATGTCGCGGATCGCCAGCCGCGAGGAGATGCGGTGCAGTTCGGCGACCCGGGTGCCGGACCCCTGCACACGCGTCACCAGCCCTTCCGCGGCCAGCTCGCGCAGGGCCCGGTTGGCCGTCATGCGGCTGATGGCGAAGCGTTCCGACAGCGCGCTTTCGCTAGGCACGCCGTCGCCCGGCCGCCATTCGCCGCTGGCGATGTGCTGCCGGATCCAGCTCTTGACCTGCTCGTAGGCGGGTGCTTCTTCCTTGGCCATGGCTAGTCCAATGAAACAGGGAAATTGGACCAAGCATATCCCAGATATCCACCAGTTGACACAAGTTGTATAGACAACTAGCATCGCTTCGAATTCGCCAGGAGCCGCCCATGTCCGACCTCTCGCAGACGCCCCATCTTTCCGCCGGCCCGCGGCCGGTGCAGGCCCCGCGCGGCACCCAGCTCAGCTGCGCCAACTGGCAGATCGAGGCGGCCTACCGGATGATCCAGAACAACCTGGACCCGGCGGTGGCGGAGAACCCGGACGCGCTGGTGGTCTATGGCGGCATCGGCAAGGCGGCGCGCAACTGGCCGGCCTTCGAGGCGATCCTGGCCACGCTGAAACGCCTGCAGCCCGACGAAACCCTGCTGATCCAGTCCGGCAAGCCGGTCGGCGTGTTCCGCACCCACACCGGCGCACCGCGCGTGCTGCTCGCCAACTCCAACCTGGTGCCCAGGTGGGCCACCTGGGAACACTTCAACGAGCTGGACCAGCGCGGCCTGATGATGTACGGCCAGATGACGGCCGGCAGCTGGATCTACATCGGCACGCAGGGCATCGTGCAGGGCACCTACGAAACCTTCGCCGAAGCGGGCCGCCAGCACTACGGCGGCAGTCTCGCCGGCCGCTGGGTGCTGACCGCCGGCCTGGGCGGCATGGGCGGCGCGCAGCCGCTGGCGGCCAGCTTCGCCGGCGCCTGCTCCCTCAACATCGAGTGCCAGCAAAGCCGCATCGAGTTCCGGCTGCGCACCCGCTACCTCGACAAGCAGGCCAAGGACCTGGATGAAGCGCTGGCGCTGATCGCGCACCACACGCAACGCAAGGAAGCCGTGTCCATCGGCCTGTGCGGCAACGCCGCCGAGATCGTGCCGGAACTGGCGCGGCGCGCCAAGGCCGGCGGGCCGCGGCCGGACATCGTCACCGACCAGACCTCGGCCCACGACATCATCAACGGCTACCTGCCTGCGGGCTGGACCGTCGACCAGTGGCAGGCCGCGCAGAAGGACCCCGCGCAGCACGCCGCGCTGAAGCAGGCCGCGGGCGAATCGTGCGCGGTGCACGTGCGGGCGATGCTGGAATTCCACGCCCTGGGCGTGCCCACCGTGGACTACGGCAACAACCTGCGGCAGGTGGCGCAGGACTTCGGCGTGGCGGATGCCTTCGCCTATCCCGGTTTCGTGCCGGCCTACATCCGGCCCCTCTTCTGCCGCGGCGTCGGGCCGTTCCGCTGGGTGGCGCTGTCCGGCGACCCGGAGGACATCCGCAAGACCGACGCGAAGATGAAGGAGCTCTTCCCGCAGAACAAGCACCTTCACCGCTGGCTCGACATGGCGCAGGAGCGCATCAGCTTCCAGGGCCTGCCCGCGCGCATCTGCTGGATCGGCCTGGGCGATCGGCACAAGGCGGGGCTGGCGTTCAACGAGATGGTGAAAAGCGGCGAGCTGAAGGCGCCCATCGTCATCGGGCGCGACCATCTCGACAGCGGCTCGGTCGCTTCACCCAACCGCGAAACGGAAAGCATGAAGGACGGCAGCGACGCCGTGAGCGACTGGCCGCTGCTGAACGCGCTGCTGAACACCGCGAGCGGCGCCACCTGGGTCAGCCTGCACCATGGCGGCGGCGTCGGCATGGGCTTCTCGCAGCATGCGGGCGTCGTCATCGTCTGCGACGGCACGAAGGAATCGGCGGAGAAGATCGCGCGCGTGTTGTGGAACGACCCGGCCACCGGC
>JAQGMU010000160.1 GCA_028292195.1 Ramlibacter sp.
GCGCGCCGAAGCGGAGGCCGGCGCCGACGCCGTGCACGCGGTGGCCGATCTGGCGGCGCTGCTGCCGGACATCGACGTGCTGATCCTGTGCTGTCCGCTGAACGACCAGACCCGCGGCATGATAGGCGCGCGCGAGCTCGCGGCGATGAAGCGCACCGCGCTGCTGGTCAACGTCGGGCGGGCGCAGCTGGTGCAGGAGCAGCCCCTGTTCGACGCGCTGCGCGACGGGCGCATCGGCCGCGCCGTCCTCGACGTCTGGTACCACTATCCGGTCGCGGGGCAGGCGGAGCTGGCGCCGTCCGCGCTGCCCTTTCATACGCTGCCCAATGCGCGCTGCACGCCGCACATCTCGGGCTGGACCCATGGCCTGCTGGCGCGCCGCTACGCCTTCATCGCCGGCAACATCGAGCGCCTGCGCACCGGCCAGGCCCTGCAGAACGTGGTGCAGTGAGAGCCGTATCATTTACGCGAACAAGGATCCAGGAGACACAATGACACTGCAACGACGAAGCTTCCTCCATTCCGGCGCCGCGCTGGCCGCCGCCATCGGCGCACCCGCGCTCGCCGCGGCCTGGCCCAGCCGGCCGCTGAAGATCATCATTCCGTTCGCGCCGGGCGGCACCTCGGACACCATCGCGCGCCTGATCGCCAAGCCGCTGGGCGACCTGCTGTCCGCGACCATCGTCATCGAGAACAAGACGGGCGCCAACGGCATCATCGGCGCGCAGGCCACGGCGCAGGCGACCGACGAGCACACCTTGCTGCTGACGGACATGAGCTCGCTGGCCATCAGCCCGCTCGTTACCAAGGACATGCCGTACAAGCAGTCGGACATCAAGGGTGTCACCATGCTGGCCTACTCGCCGCACCTGCTGGTCGCGCATCCCGCGCTGGCGGCATCGAACATCCGCGAGCTGGTCGCGCTGTCCAAGACCCGGGCCATGAACGTGTCCTCGGCCGGCTCCGGCTCGGCCAATCACCTGGGCGTGGTCGACATCGCGCTGTCCACCGGCCTCAAGTGGCAGCACGTGCCCTTCCGCGGCGGCTCGGCGGCCCTGGCGGACACCGCCGCGGGCAATACGCAGCTGTGCCTGAACGGGATGCTGGCCACGCTGCCCCTGGTGCAGGGTGGGCGGCTGAAAGTGATCGGCGTGTCCAAGCGCACCCGCACCGCCTTGCTGCCGAACGCGCCGACCATCGCGGATCAGGGCGTGAAGGATTTCGAATCGGGAACCTACCAGGGGGTGGTGGTCCCGGCGACGATGCCCAAGGCGATTTCGGAGCGGCTCGCCGCCGCCCTGATCCAGGTGATCCGCTCGCCGGAGATGCGGGCCAGGCTGACGGAAGCCGGCGCGGAAGTCATGACGTCGACGCCGCAGGAGACCAGCGAGTTCCTCGTGCGCGAGAACAAGCGCTGGGCAAGCGTGATCCAGCGGGCGGGAACGCAGCTCGAAGGGAACGCCTGATCAGGCGTGCTCCTGCGTGTCGTCCGCGTTGGCGGCGCGCAGCGGGTCGGACACTTCCATCCAGTCCAGGTCGTTCTCCAGCGAGTGAAACGCATCGTCGCCGATGGCGCCGCTGTCGCGCATGGCGATCAGGGTCTGGCGCGCGGACTGCAGGCCCCGGCGGAACGCTGCTTCGTGGTCCGAACCGAAAGACCCGGGCGCACCCTCGCTGTGGGCGGAGCTGCCCAGGCGGACCTTGAAGTTCTTGCGCACCAGGTCCACGGCCGGCGAGGCCCCGGCGGGCAGCTCCGCCAGCGCGGCCTCCAGCACGCGCTCGCGCGCCGTCCGCACTTCGCCCGCCACCGGATCGCCGTCGTGCAGGTCGAGGGCGCGCAGCAGCGCCTTCAGCGTGAGCCCGTGCACGAGCAGCGTGCCGAGCACGACGAAGAATGCCGTCAGCACGATCAGGTCGCGCGAGGGAAAGTCCGCGGGCAAGGCCAGCGCCGCCGCCAGGGTGACGATGCCGCGCATGCCGGCCCAGGAGATGACCAGGCCGCTGCCCACGGTGGGCCGCAGCATGGGCCGCGGTGGATGGAAGCCGAAGCGCCGGTGCCGCCAGCGCAGGACGGCGTTGAAGGACATGTGCCAGGCGATGCGCACGACGATCACGGTGAGCAGCACGGCAACGGCGACGAGCAGGTAGCGATTGCGCACCGGCGGCGGCAGTTCCAGCAGGATCGGGCGCATCTGCAGGCCGATGAAGATGAACGCGAAGATGTTGAGCCCGAAGATCACCGTGGCCCAGACGGCGTTGGTGGGAATGCGCACGCGTGCCGGAATGCGCGCCGGGGTGGTGCGGGCGAGCCACATGGCGAAGCACACCGTCGTCAGCACGCCCGACAGCCCGGCGTGTTCCGCCACCACCCACACGGTGAAGGTGCCCACGAATTGCAGGATGATCGCCGTGGGGATGTGCTGCACGTTCTGCAGGACCCGCTGCATGAGCCAGCCGAGCGCCGGCCCGGCCACGATGCTGCCCAGGACCGCGAGCAGGAAGGCGGGCGCCACCGCCTGCACGGAGAAACTGCCGGCGGCGACGGCGGACACCGCCAGGCGATAGATCAGCAGCGCGCTGGCGTCGTTCAGCAGGCTTTCGCCTTCCAGGATGGTCAGGATGCGCTGCGGCGGCTGCAGCGCGCGCAGCACTGCGGTTGCCGCCACGGCATCGGGCGGGGCGACGATGGCGCCGAGCGCGACGGCGGCGGCCCATGGAATGCCCGGCACCAGCGCATGGACGACCACCGCGACCGCCGCGGTCGTGAGGCCCACCGCGAACACCACGAGCCCGACGAGCGGCGCCCAGTTGTCGCGCAGGTCGCGCTGGGAGGCGTCGAAGGCGGCATCGAGCAGGACGGGCGCGACGAACAAGGCCAGCACCAGTTCGGGCGGCACGGACAGGGTGGGTGCGCCGGGAACGAAGGCGAGCAGCGCGCCGCCGATCGCCAGGAACACCGGATACGGCGCGCCGATGCGCCGCGCGGCGGCCGCGAGGAGCACGGCAGCCACGAAGATCGCCAGGACCTGTTCGAGTTCCCGCATCGGCGCAAGTATGCCGACATTGCAACATTGGAGGCGTAGACTGGCGGCACCCTCAAGGAGCACAGCGATGCAGCAGATGGACAAAGACCAGGTTGTCGCTGTGTTGAATCGTCTGCTGGAAGCCGAGCTGGCCGGCGTCGTGCGCTACACGCACTACTCGTTCCTGGTGTTCGGCTTCGGCCGCATCCCGATCGTGTCCTGGCTGCGCGAGCAGGCGTCCGAATCGCTGCTGCACGCCCAGCAGGTTGGCGAGTGGATCACCACGCTGGGCGCCTACCCATCGCTTGCCATCGGCCCCCTGCTCGACTCGCACAAGCACGACATCGCGGCAATGCTGCGCGAATCGCTGGAGACGGAAGGTGCCGCCCTCGCGCTCTACCGCGAGCTCCTGGCGCAGGTCGAGGGTCGCTCGGTTGCCCTCGAAGAGTTCGCCCGCCAGATGATCTTCGCCGAAGAAATGCATGCCGCGGACGTCGACAAGATGCTGCGCAGGCCGGGCGACGTGGCGGCGTTCTCGCCGGCGCCGAGCTAGGCTGTCGCCGGACGTAGGCGCTGGAGACGAACTGATCGACGGTCGGAGTCGACCGGTCCTGTGTGCGCCACCGTACGGCGGCAAGCCGGTCATGCGAGTAGGGTGCTTGCGCATGATGTACACCTTTCTCGCCAACAACCGCTCCGAGCTCATCGAGCGTTGCCGGGCTAAGGTTGCCCAACGTCCGCATCGCGCCGCCGCCGTGAACCAGCTCGCCACCGGCGTGCCGATCTTTCTGGAGCAGCTGGAACGAACCCTGGAGGCGGAAGAGCACGGCCAGAACGGGCTCAGCGAGGACATCTCGGGGAAATCCGGTGGCGATACCGGGGTCTTGTCGGAAATCGGGCTCAGCGCGATGTCGCACGGCCGGCTGCTGCTGGACCTGGAATACACGATCGACCAGGTGGTGCACGACTACGGCGATTTGTGCCAGGCGATCACGGACCTGGCCGTCGAGAAGGACGCGCCGTTCGGGGTCCAGGAGTTTCGCACGCTCAACCGCTGCCTCGACAACGCCATCGCCGACGCCGCGACGGGCTTCAGCCTGCAGCGCGACGCCGCCAGGGATGCCTCCGCGAATCAGCGGGTCGGCTTCCTCGTCCATGAGCTGAGAAACGCGCTGGGCACGGCCGTGCTCGCCGTCGAGGCGCTGGAGCACGGATCCCTGCCCATCTCCGGCGCAACCGGCAGCGTGCTCAAGCGCAGTCACGCGGCGCTGCAAAGGCTGATCGACCTGGCGCTCAACGACGTGCGGCACACCTCTCCCTTCAGCCCCCGCAGCGTATTTGCAGTTGCAGGATTCATCGACGATTCGGTGATAGCCGCGGCCCTGTACGCGAAGGCGACCGGTTGCACCTTGGTGGCCACCGCCGTCGCGCCGCTGATCATGGTGCAGGGAAACCGCGACCTGTTGTTTGCCGCGCTGGCCAACGTGCTGCAAAACGCTTTCAAGTTCACCCGGCCCGGCAGCGAGATCCGGCTGTCGGTGAACGTGGTCGACGGCCAGGTGCGCATCGACGTGCAGGACGAATGTGGCGGCCTTCCCGGCGGCAATGTGGATGGCATCTTCGTTCCCTTTGCCCAGCACAACCACGATCGCACCGGCCTGGGCCTTGGCCTGTCCATCGCCAGGCACAGCGTCGAAGCGGATGCGGGCACCTTGACTGCGTC
>JAQGMU010000169.1 GCA_028292195.1 Ramlibacter sp.
CCGCGATCGGGATCTCGTGCTCGTAGACGTTGCACACGCGGCAGTCCGGCGGCACGGCGGCCAGCGCGATGGCGTCCATGCCGGCGCCGGGCGCCTGCAGCAGCCGGCATTGCAAGCGCGCGGCCTCTTGCGCGCCCAGGCGCGTGGTGACGAGCACGTCAGTCGCGATGGGGCCTTCGGCGGGCAGCGTGGCAACGCCGTTCACCTTGAAGGCGTCGCCAAGCAGGCGCTGCAGCAGCGGCACGTGGGGGACGTGCTGGCCGACGATGGTGACCTGCGTCACGGCGCTCATCGCGCCTTCCCGCTGACGCGCACGGTGGCGTCCGCGCGGGTCCGCACGCCGGGCTGCAGTTGCGTGCCCAGGCCCGCGGCCTGCGGCGCCAGCACCATCCCGTCGCGCAGCACGGGCAGCTCGGTGACGAGGTCGCGGTACCAGGTGCTGAGCGTCGCCCGTACCACCTCCTGGAAGATGGCGGTCGGTGCATGCAAGGCCAGGTGCAGGCCGGCCATGAGCGCCACCGGGCCGGTGCAGTCATGGGGTGCCAGCGGCTTCGCATAGGCTTCGGCGAGCGCCGCGATCTTGCGGCCTTCGGTCAGGCCGCCGCACCAGGCGAGATCGAGCATCACCACGTCGAGCGCATCGGCGGCCAGCAGGTCGCGGAAGGGCACCACGCCGGCGAGCGTCTCGCTGCCGCAGATGGGCGTGCGCGTCTGCCGGCGCAGGTCGGCCAGGGCGCGCGCGTCGTCCATCTTCGCGATCGGATCCTCGGCCCAGAACACGCCCACGTCCTCCAGCGCCCGGCAGATGCGCGCGGCGGCATGGCCGCTCCAGAGGCTGTGCAGTTCCGCCATCACTTCCATGCGGTCGCCCACCGCCTTGCGCACCTTGATGAAAGGCTCGAGGCCGGCCTTCAGGTCGGCCAGCGAGATCATGTGGCCGCCGCTGGCCGCGGCGTAGTCGTCGAAGGGCCAGATCTTCATCGCGCTGTAGCCCTCGCCGAGCAGGCTCTCGGCCAGCGCGCCGGCGTCGCGCATGAAGGCGACCTGGTCGTCGTAGGGGCCGCTGCTGGCGTCGGCGCCGCCGATGGAACGGCGCACGCCGCCGGCGGTGTTGTAGGCGTAGCCGGCGCAGGTGTTGTAGACGCGGATGCGATCGCGCATGCCGCCACCGAGCGCCACGAACACCGGCTCCCCCTGCCGCTGGCCGGCCAGGTCCCAGAGGGCGATGTCGACGGCGCTGGCCGCGCGCACTTCGGCGCTGGCGCTGTGGAAGCCGAGGTACGGCGTCAGGAGATGGCGCGACACCGCTTCGATGTGGCGCGCATCGCGCCCCAGCAGGAAGGGCGCGACCTGCTCGTGCAGCACCGCTTCCACCGCCTGCGCGCCGCGAAAGGACTCGCCCAGGCCGGTGCGGCCGTCGTCGGTTTCGAGCTCGACCCAGATGAGGTTGGGCCGTTCGGCGATGCGGATCGTGCGCAGGGCGGTGACGAGTGACATGCGGGCATTGTCCGGAGCGGCTGGCAAAGCTGTCAACGAAATGCGAAACTTGTCAGACAAGTGAGCTTGCCCATACCCATGCCTTCTTCCAGCCTCGGTGACCAGGTCTACGACCAGATCGTCGCCCTCGTTGCCCGCGACGGACTCGCGCCGCACAGCCGGCTGCCCAGCGAGACCGCGCTGGGCGAACGCTTCGGCGCCTCGCGGCCGGTGGTGCGGCAGGCGCTGGCGCGCCTGCGCGCGGAAGGCCGGGTCTACGCGCGCCAGGGCGCGGGCAACTTCGTCGGCGAGCCGCCGCCCTTGTCGGGCGTCACCTTCGGTTCGCTGCAAAGCATTCCCGACATCCGCGCCCTGCTGGATTTCCGCAACGTCCTGGAAGGCGAAACCGCGGCACGCGCCGCGCTGTGCACGGACCGGCACCTGCTGCACGCGATCACGGCGAAGCGGCGGCTGTTCGATGCCGCGCTCGCACAGGGCAAGCCAGCCATCGACGAGGACATCGCGTTCCACCGCGCGATCGCGGAGGCGGGGGGCAATCGCTTCTTCGTGCTGACGATGGCAGCGCTGGAGGAGCAGTTCCGCTACGCGGTCAGGCTCGCGCGGGAACTGTCGACGCAGGCCAGGCCGGCCCGGGCCCGTGACGTGCGCGCGGAGCACGGCGCGATCGATGCGGCCATTGCCGCCGGCGACCCGGAGGCCGCGCGGGCGGCGATGGACCGGCACCTTCGAGGCGGGATGGCGCGCCTGTTCGGCGTTTGACGTCCAGCAGCGCCCAGGCCGCACGGTCGTTGACCGGCCGTGCATGGCCCCCGCGCGTTGCTGCCGCCCTCCTCCATCCCTTGATCATCAAGCCGTGAAGCCGCCATCGACCGGCAGCGCAATCCCGGTGACAAAGCTGGATTCGTCGGAGGCGAGATAGACGAGCGCCTGCGCGATGTCGCGCGTCGTGGCCATGCGGCCTAGGGGATACGCCCGGACGGCCTGCGCACGGGCGAGTTCCAGGTCGTCGGTGCCGAGCCGCCTGGCACGGGCAACGACGGACTGCAGGCCCATGTCGGTATCGACCATTCCCGGGTGCACCGAATTGACGCGGATGCGGTAGCCGCGCTGCCCGAAATCCACCGCCAGCGCTTTCGTCAACAGCGTGATGCCACCCTTGGTGAGGGAGTAGAGCGGCGCATTCGCACTGCCGACGAGGCCCGAGGTCGACGACATGTTGATGATCGCGCCGCCGTGCTCGCTGGCCTGGGCGCGCTCACGCAGCGTCGGCAACAAGGCCTTGATTCCGAGGATCGCGCCCGTCAGGTTGACATCGCACAGGCGCTGCCATTCAGCGAGCGTGGCCTCTTCGATGCCTTTGCCCAGGTGCAGGCCGGCATTGTTCACCAGGACGTCGACGCCGCCGAAGCGCCGCACCGCCTCGTCGGTGGCGGCGGCCCAATCCGCTTGGTGCGCCACGTCCACGTGGCAGAAGATCGCCTCGCCGCCCTGCGCCTGGATCCCGCCGGCGACGTCCTCCCCCTCTTCGTCCAGGATGTCGCAGACGACCAGCTTCGCGCCCTCCAGCGCCATCGTGCTGGCGGCGGCCGCGCCCAGGCCCCGGGCGGCACCGCTGACGAGGACGACTTTCCCGCTCAGCCGCCCCATCGCCCCGCTCCCGCCCTCGCGCACCGGCAACCGTCCGGGAGGTTCATCGATCCAGCGCGTAGGAGGGCTTGCGCTTTTCGATGAAAGCAAGCGCGCCTTCCCGCGCCTCCGCGGTGCGGCGCACGGCCGCGGTCAGGGTGCATTCGAACTCGTAGCCCTCCTTCAGCGTCATGTTCTCGGTGCGGTTGAGGCCGACCTTGGCAAAGCGGATCGCTTTCGGACTCTTGGATGCGATTTCTTCCGCCAGTTCCCGCGCGCGCGGGAGCACTTGCGCCGGCGGCACCGCCTCCTCGATCATGGAGGCTGCCAGCGCCTGCGCCGCGGACACCCTGCGGCCGGTGAACATCATGAGGCGGGTCAGGCCCTGGGGCGCGATGCGCATGACGTGCTTCGAGCCACCGAGCACCCCGACGTCGATCTCCGGAAGGGCGAACACCGCCGTGTCGGCGGCGATGCGGATGTCGCACAGGGTCGCCAGCGCCATGCCCGTCCCGATGGCTGCCCCGTTGATGGCGCCGATGACGGGGACGGGGCAATCGTAGATCGCATTGAAGCAAAGACGCACGTGGGCCAGGTGTTCGGTCGCTTCCTCGTAGCCGAGGTCGACGAACTCGGAAATCTCGTTGCCGCCGCAGAAGACGCGGCCGGTTCCGGTCAGGACGATCACCCGCAGGTCGTCCATCTCGGCAAGGCGGTGGAAGGTCCGCCGCAGCTGGTCGTACATCGACCGGGTGAATGCGTTGACCGGCGGCCGGTCGAAGCGCACCACGGCGATGCCGCGATCGCATTCCACCCGCAGGTCCGGTTCGGCCCGGTCCAGGCTGCTCGGCTCCATCATGTGTTCTCCTGTGGATCGGTAATTGCCCGGCCAAGCAGTTGCCGGACGGCATGCGGAAAGTCGCAGCGCCCGTCGAGGACCGATTGGCAGACGAGACCGACGGCGGCCGCGTCCATTGATTGCAGGCGGCGCTCGAGTTCCATCGCGGCCATCGTTTCGAGAGTCTTGCGCAGGCGGCGCAAGCGCTCCTGTCCGTGGGGCAGCGCCCTGGCCGCACTGGCTTGGCGAACCGCGTCCAGCAACTCGGCGGCGCCCTCCCCGGTGGTCGCGATCGTCGCCACCACGGCCGGTGCGGCACCGGCGGCGAGGTGGGAGGCAGCCTGCAGTTGCCGGATCACGCCGTGGGCTTCGGGCAGGTCGGCCTTGTTCACGGCATACACGTCGGCGGTCTCGAGGACACCGGCCTTGATCATCTGCACGTCGTCGCCCATGCCAGGCGCGCAGACCAGCACCGTGACGTGCGCCAGGCCGCTGACCTCGGTCTCGGATTGCCCGACGCCCACCGTCTCGATGATGATCAGGTCCTTGCCGGCTGCATCGAGCACGTCGACCACGCGCGACGCCGCTGCCGACAAGCCGCCCAGGTGGCCCCGCGCGGCGAGGCTGCGGACATACACCTCGCTGTCGGAAGCGATGGAGAGCATGCGGATGCGGTCGCCCAGCACGGCCCCGCCCGTCAGCGGGCTGGAGGGGTCGATCGCGACGACGCCGACCTTCAGGCCGCGGCGCCGCGCTTCGGTGATGCAGGCTGCGACCAGCGTCGACTTGCCCGCGCCCGGTGCACCGGTGAAGCCGACGACGAGCGCGCGGCCCACCAGGGGGTAGATGGCCTGCAGCACGCGGGCGGCATCCACCGTGTTTTCCTCCACCGCCGTGATGGCGCGCGCCAGGCTGGCGCGCTGGCCGGCCAAGGCGCCCTGGAGCCAGGCGGGCTCGGTGCCGGGGTTCGCGGTTGCGACAGTCAAGAGTCCATCCTGGTCGGTGGCTGCTATTGCCCGGTAAAGCGGGGCTTGCGCTTCTCGCGGAAGGCCGCCATGGATTCGCGCACGTCGGCGCTGTTCAGGCAGGCCGCCATCCGCGCGTACATGTCGTCAGAAGACTGCTGCAGTTGGGCGTTGCGCTCGCGCTGCTCAGCGAGCAAGACGCGCTTGGTCTGCCGCATGCTGAGGGGCGCGTTGCCCTCCACCACCTGGAGGAAACCCTGCAGGTCGGCCTCGAACGTAGCCACCGCGAACACCTTGTGCACCAGGCCCCAGGCGGCGGCGTCGTGGGTGGGCACGGCTTCGCCGAGCAGGAGCATCTGCGTCGCGCGGGTGGCGCCAACGACGTCAACCAGCCTCTGCATGCCTTCCCTGGGATAGAGGAAGCCGAAGCGGTTGGGCGGCATGCAGAAGCTGGTTTCCTCCGCGCACACGCGCAGGTCGCAGTGGCAGAAGATGTCCAGGGCGGCGCCGAAGACGAAGCGTCGCGCGGCGCCGACCACCGGATGGGGGCATGCGAGGATGGCATCCGCGACCTCGCGGACCGGCGCGTGGATGGTCCTCGCCTCTTCGGTGCTGATCGTCCGGCCCGGCAGTTCGTCGATGTTGTAGCCGGCGGAAAACGGCATCTCGCCCGTCCCGCGCAGCACCACGGCGCGCAGGTCGGTCCGGCTGGCGCAACGCCGCAGGGCTTCCGCCAGGCCGTTCAGCATGGCCAGCGTGAGAGCGTTGCGCGCCGCCGGGCGATTGAAGGAGATGACCGCGACCGGCCCGTTCTCCTCGACGAGCAGGTCGCCTGTCATGGGCGCGCCGCAGCCGGCCTGGCTGCGTATTCGCGCAGCGGCCCGACCAGGGCGCCGAGTTGCGCGAAGGTCTCCAGCCGCTCGAAATCCTCGAACAGGCGGCTGGCCGCGCTTTCCGCCATCAGGCCGGCCGCGCAGCCGATGAACTTTTCGTGGCGCTCCGCCTTTGTCATCGGGCTGCGCGAGTCGCCGGAAGGCACCATGACCGTGCGGCTGAAGGTCTTGCCGCGCGCATGCACGGTGACTTCGGCGGGCACTGCATCCGACGCACCCACGGGGGCGAGATCGGCCCGCGATTCGAAACTCGTGCGTTCGAGCAGCTTCGCCACGCGCGGGTCGGCCACCCACTTGTCGGTGTATTGCTGCAGCCCGGCCTCGCCCTCGATCGCCGCCACGACGAGGCTGAACTCCATGCTGAACTTGCCCTCCAGGCCGGTGGTCGGCCGCGGGTACAACAGCACCTTCTTGGCGAACGGGCTGGCCTCGCAGACGATGCGGTCGATCTCCTCGCCGCGCAGCCCCTGTTCCTTCCTGATCGCGAGGATGGCGTCGAGCGCGCAGTGGGTGCCGCCGCAGGCCGGATAGCGCTTGAGGACGACGCCGGGGTCGGTGAGCTCCCAGGGCTTGCCGAGTGCGGCCTGCAATGCTTCCGGCTGCGGCACGGTCCGGGCGTTCATGGTGCGGGCCCAGCCGAACTCGCCTTCGAAGGCGGTGAGGTCGGAAGTAAAGCCTTCCCGCGCGAGTTCCGCGGCCAGGACCGCGCCGCGCGCGGCGTTGCCGGCATGGAATGGCTTGGTCATGGTGCCGAAATTCCGGCGCACGCCGCAGGCTTCCGATGCCGCTATTCCCAGGGCCATCGCCGTCTGCTGTTCGCTCAGCCCCATCAGCTTAGCGCAGGCCGCCGTCGCACCGATGACGCCGACGCTTGCCGTGCCGTGCCAGCCGTGTTCGTAGTGCTGCGGGTTGACGTGCCGGCCCAGCTTGCCGTTGATCTCCAGCCCGATCGCATAGGCCAGGATCACGTCACGGCCGCTGGAACCGAGCGACTCGGCCACCGCCAGCGATGCCGGAAGCACGGTCGCCGAAGGATGGCCGTGCTGGGTCCAGAGGATGTCGTCGTAGTCGAGCGCGTGCGCTGCCGTGCCGTTGGCCAGCGCGGCGGCCTGCAGGCTCAGGGCGCGGCGGCCGCCGATGACGGTGGCGACGCCATCGGGGCTGGAAGCCTCCGCGACGCGCCGGACGATGGCGCCGGTATCGGTCGCCGCGCCGGCGATGATGCAGCCGATGGTGTCGGAGATCGCGGCCTTCGCCGCCCCCACCTGGGCCTCGCTCAGGTCGTCGAACGTGGCGGTGGCCACGAAGCGGGCCAGGGTCTGGCTGACGGTCATATCACGCCTTCTTTCTTCATGGTTTCAAGTTCTGCCTGTTCCAGCCCCAACAGCTCGCGCAGCACGGCCTGCGTGTGCTCGCCCTGCAGCGGGGGCGGCCTTGCCACGCCGTCGCGGATGCCGTCGACCTTGATCGGGTTGCCGGGCGCGCGGGTGCGGCCATAGACCGGATGGTCGGTTTCCACCACCATGTGGCGCGCCAACAGCACCGGATCGGTCAGGACCTTGTCGATGGTGTTGATCGGGCCGCATGGCACGCGCAGCTCCAGCAGCTCGGCGAGCCATTCGTCGGCCGGGCGGGTCTTGAGGATCGGGACGATGATGTCCAGCAGTTCCTGGCGGTGCTCCGCGCGCCTGGCCGAGGACGAATAGCGCGGATTGCTCGACACCTCCGGAACACCCAGCACCTGGCAGGTTTCCTTCCAGTATTTCTCGCCGAAGATGGCGATCACCAGCCAGTCGGTGCTGGTCTGGAAAGCCTGGTAGGGCACGTTCACCATGTGGCCCGAGCCCTGCGGGCCGGGCACGCTGCCGGTGTTGAGGAAGGTCGCCCCCATGTAGCTCAGAAGCGCCGCCATGCCATCGAGCATGCTGATCTCGACGTGCCGCCCTTCACCGGTCGACTGGCGCGCATGCAGGGCGGCCAGGATCCCGACGCCCGCGTTCGTGCCGGCCGCAAGGTCGCCGATCGGCATGCCCAGGCGCACCGGCGAGCCACCGACCTCGCCGGTCACGCTCATCGCGCCGCCCATGGCCTGCACGATCAGGTCGTAGCTCGAACGCAGGCGGTACTCGCCCGTGGAGCCGAAGCCGGAGATCGAACAGGTGACGAGCCGGGGATTCACCGTTCGCCGCAGTTCGTCGTAGTCGATCCCGAAGCGCCCCATGGTGTCGGGGCGGAAGTTGTCGATGATGACGTCGGCCTTGGCCGCGAGGCGGCGGAACATCTCCACCCCCTTCGGGTGCTTGAGATTGAGGACCACGCCTTCCTTGTTGCGGTTGACGCACACGTAATAGGAGGAAATGCCGTGGCTCAGGTGCGGTGTCAGGCCCCGCGTCGAATCGCCATCGTCGCCGGGTTCGATCTTGAGCACCCGCGCCCCGAGGTCGCCCAGCATCATGGTGCAGGAGGGGCCGGACAGGGCACGGGTGAGATCGAGGACCAGCAGTCCTTCCAGCGGGGGCTTGAGCCCGGGTTTCGAACTTGTCGTCATTGGATGGTGGGCCTACTTTTCGATCTTGATGTTGGCGGTCTTGATGACCGCCTCGAACTTGGCCGTGTCGGCCTTGATGAGATTGGCGAACTGCTCGGTGGCCACGGCGGAGGGTTCCAGCCCCATCGCGCCGAGCGACTCCTTGATGTCGGGCGCGGCGATGATCACGGCCAGCTCCGTTGCCAGCTTGTCCACGATGGCCTTCGGCGTGCCGGCGCGTGCCAGCAGGCCGACCCAGCCGCCGACGTCCACGCCCTGCAGGCCGCTTTCGGCAAAGGTCGGCACCTCCGGCAGCACCGAAGATCGCGTGCGGCCCGAGATCGCGTAGCCCTTCAGCTTGCCGGCCCGGATGAAGCCCATGACGGCCGTCGGCGAGGCGAAGGCCAGATCGGCGTGGCCCCCCAGCGTGTCGTTGAGTGCGGGCGCGCTGCCCTTGTACGACACCACCTGGATCTTGACCCCGGCGATCGCGTTCAGGGTTTCGCTACCCAGGTGGATCTGGCCGACGTTGTCACCGACCGCGAAATTGAGCTTGCCCGGCTGCGCCTTGGCCAGGGCGATGAGTTCACCAAGGTTCGCCGCCGGCACGGACGGATGGCCGACCAGCACCAGCTCGAACCTGAACAGCGTGCTGACCGGCGTGAAATCGCGCGCGTTGTCATATTGCATCGGCCCCATGACGAGCGGATTGAGCGAGTGGGTGTTGCCTATCATCAACAGCGTGTAGCCGTCGGCCGGGGCCCGGAGCAGTTCCTCCGATGCGATCACGCCATTGGCGCCGGGCCGGTTGTCGACGACGACCGGCTGGCCCAGGCGCTCCGACAACTTCTGGCCGACGAGGCGCGCCACGGGAGTGGTGCTGCCGCCGGGGGGAAAGGCGACGATCAGGCGGATGGGTTTGGTGGGAAAGGCGGCGCCCTGGGCGGAGGCGGCGCCGGCCAATGCGGCGGCGGCGACGGCGATGAAGGCCCGGCGTCCGATGGAGGCAGCGTTCACGGGTGGCGCGCCTATTTGACGAGTTTGATGTTGGCGGTCTTGATCAGCTTGTCGAACTTCGCGGTTTCCGACCTGATCAACTGTGCGAACTGCTCCGACGGAATCGCCAGGGCCTGCAGCCCCATCGCGGCCAGCGCCTCCTTGACGTCAGGCAGCGCCATCACGGCGGCGATCTCGGTCGCCAGCTTGTTCACGATGGGTTTCGGCGTGGCCGCGGGCGCGAGCAGGCCGGCCCAGCCGCCGACGTCGACGCCGGGCAGCCCGGCCTCATTGAACGTGGGCACCTCGGCCAGCGCGGGCAGCCGGGAATTGCCCGAAATGGCGAAGGCCTTGAGTTTGTCGCCCTTGATCAGGCTGATCACCGCCGCGGGCGAAGCGAACGCCACGTCGACGTGGCCGCCCATCGTGCTCGTCAGGGCCGGCCCGCTGCCGATGAAGGGAACGATCTGGATCTTCGTGCCCGCCATCGTGTTGAAGGTTTCGCTGGCCAGGTGGGTCTGGCCCACGCTGTCACCGACGGCGAAGGTGAACTTGTCCGGCTGGGCCTTGGCCAGCGAGACGAATTCGGCGAGGTTGGCGGCCGGCAACTTGGGATACCCGACGAGCACCAGCTCGAAGCGGTAGAGCGTGCTGACGGCGGCGAAATCCTTGTTGTTGTCATAGGGCAGCGTCGCCATCGTCAGTGGATTGAGCGAGTGCGTATTGACGACCATCAACAGGGTGTGGCCGTCGGGCGCCGACCTGAGCAGTTCCTCCGAGGCGATCACCCCATTGGCGCCTGGCCGGTTGTCGATCACCACCGGCTGGCCCATGCGCTCGGTGAGCTTCTGGCCCACCAGGCGCGCCACGGGCGTCGTGCTGCCGCCGGGCGGAAAGGCCACGATCAGCCGGATCGGTTTGCTTGGAAAAGCCTGCGGCGAGCCTTGTGCCGCGGCGGCGCCAGCGAGCGCGATGGCGGCGCCGACAAGGAAAATCCGGCGTGCGATGGAAAGGTTTTTCATGTCGGTGAGCCTTATTGGATCGGCGGGATGTTGGCCTTCTTGATCACGGCGGTCCACTTCTTCTCGTCCGACACCATCAACTTGCCGAAGTCTTCGACGGAGATCTGGGTGGGCTCCGCGCCCAGCAGCGCGTACCGCTGGCGCAGCGCGGGGCTGGCCAGTGCCTTGTTCAATTCTTCGTTGAGCTTGTGGAGAATGGGCATCGGCGTGCCCTTGGGGGCGACGAATCCGTACCAGACGGTCATCTCGTACCCCTTGGGCCCGAGTTCGTTCACGGTCGGCAGGTTGGGCAGCAGGGGCGAGCGGCCCGCGCTCGTGACGGCGAGGCCCCGAACCGAATTGCTGCGGATGTGCGGCGTTGCGGACACGACGGTGTCCAGCAACAGCGTCAGGTGGCCACCAAGCAAGTCGGCCAGGGCCGGGCCATTGCCTTTATAGGGAATGTGCTGGATGTCCACGCCTGCCATCGACGTGAACAGTTCCATGCCGATGTGGCTCACCGAGCCGTTGCCGGCCGAGCCATAGGACAGGCTGCCCGGCTTGGCCCTGGCGAGCGCCAGCATCTCGGGCAGCGTCTCGGCCGGCACGTCCTTGTTCATGATCAGGACGAACGGTGAGGTGCCGATCAGTCCCACCGGCGCAAAGTCCGCGACCGGATCGAAGCTCAGGTTCTTGTACAGCGCCGACATCATGGGCGTGCTCATGGCGTACGTGTGCAGCGTGTAGCCGTCCGCCGGCGCCCGCGCGGCCGCCGCCGTCCCCAGCGTGCCGCCGCCCCCCGGCCGGTTCTCGATGACGATGGGGACCTTCATCTGCTCGGACATCTGCTGGGCCACGATGCGCGTCAGGGCGTCGGTCCCGCCGCCGGTGGCGAAGGGCACGATGATGTGGATCGGCTTGCTCGGAAAAGGCTGCGCATGCGCCGCGGCGCAGAACAGGGCCATTGCAGCGATGGCACCTCGGATGGGAAAGAGCGTCATGGGGTATCCGGTGGGGGGGTGGGCGCGCGGCGCCCGCTCAGGCCATGTGCCGACGCGGAGCGTTGGCATGGATGTATTCGATGATCCGGTCGATGGGCGTGCCGGGCAGGAAGATCTCGCTGATGCCGGCCTGCTTGAGCGCGGGAATGTCTTCATCGGGAATGATGCCGCCCGCCACCACCATCAGGTCGTCGCGACAGCCGCGGCTGCGCAGCGCCGCCATCAGCATCGGGCCCAGCAGCAGGTGGTCGGCCGCCGAGAAGTTGACGGCCACGACGTCGGCGTCCTCGTCGACCGCGGTATCCGCGATCTGCTCCACGCTCAGGCGCAGGCCGAGGTAGATGACCTCCATCCCGGCATCGCGCAGCGCCCGCGTGACGACCTTGATGCCGCGGTCATGGCCGTCGAGTCCGGGCTTGCCGGCGACGATGCGGATCTTCCCCGCGCGGCTGGATGAGGTGCTCATGTCAGTAGGCCTGCATCGGGTTGTGGACGCCCCAGCACTTGCGCAGGACGCCGCAGATCTCGCCCAGCGTGACGCGGGCCTTGGCGGCTTCGATGAAGATCGGCATCAGGTTCTCCTTGCCGCGCGCGGCAACGTCGATCCGTTCCAGCATCGCGGCCGCGCGCGGGCCATCCCGCCGGGCGCGCAGCGCGGCGAGGCGCTCGCGCTGGTTCCGCTCCAGGTCCGGGTCGACCCGGAAGGTCTCGATGGCGTCCACCTTGGCGCCCTCCTCCGCCCGGTACTTGTTCATTCCGACATAGACGTGCTCGGCGCTTTCCACCTTGCGCTGGAACGCGTAGCTCGCTTCGTCGATGGCGCGCGTGACCCAGCCGCTCTCGTGCGCCGCGATCATGCCGCCCATCGCGTCGATCTGGTCGAGGATTTCCATGGCCTGGCGCTCGATCTCGTTGGTGAGCGACTCGACGTAGTAGGAACCGCCCAGCGGGTCGATGGTGTTGGTGATGCCGAACTCGTCGACCATCATCTGCTGGGTGCGCAGCGCGATGCGCGCGGACCGCTCGGTCGGCAGCGCGAACGCCTCGTCCAGGCCGGCCGTGAAGATGGCCTGCGTCCCCCCCAGCGCGCCCATCAGGGCATGCATGGCGATACGCACGATGTTGTTCTCCGGCTCCTGCCGCGTGAGCGTGGATCCCAGGGTGCCGCAATAAATGCGGAACATCGAGGAGCGAGGATCCTTCGGGTTGAAGCGCTTCTTCATGACCCGCGCGAACAGCCGCCGCGCCGCCCGGAACTTGGCGACTTCCTCGAACAGGTCGCGGTAGCAGCCCAGCGAATAGGACAGGCGGGGCGCGAACTCGTCGACGTCGAGGCCGCGTTCGAGCGCCGCTTCGATGTACACGATGGCGTGCGCGATCGCGAAGGCGAGCTCCTGCACCGCGGTGGCGCCCGCCTCGCGCATGTGCACGCCGGTGATCGACAGCGTGTTCCACTTTGGCGTCTTGTGGAAGCAGTATTCGATCAGGTCGGTGGTCAATCGCAGCGACGGGCGCACCGGGAAGATGTAGGTGCCGCGCGCCACGTACTCCTTCAGGATGTCGTTCTGCGTCGTGCCTTGCAGCACCGACAGGTCCATGCCGCGTTCTTCGGCCATGGCAAGGTAGAAGGCCAGCACCACGGGCGCCGTGGCATTGATCGTCATGGCGACGCTGGCCTGGTCGATCGGGATCCCGTCGAACAGCACCTGCATGTCCTCGATGGAATCGATGGCGACGCCGACTTTCCCCACCGAGCCGGCTGCTTGCGGCGCGTCCGAGTCATAGCCGATCTGGGTGGGCAGGTCGAAGGCGATGGTCAGCGCCTTTTCGTTCAGGTCCAGCAGGTACTTGAAGCGCTGGTTGGTTTCCTGTGCCGTTCCAAATCCCGCGTACGGCCGGATGGTCCAGGGCCGGGTGCGGTACATGGTGGGGTACACGCCGCGCGTGAACGGGGCTTCACCGGGAAAGCCCAGGTCTTCCACGTAGTCCGTGCCCGCCAGGTCGGCCGGCGTGTAGAGCCGCTTGATCGGGATGTTGGCTTCGGACAGGAACTCCGGCTTGCGCTCGGGGGACTTCTTCAGGATCGGCGCCAGCGTCGCTTCGCTCCAGCGCTTGAAGACCTGCTCCAGGCGGATGGGGTCGCCTGCTGCTGTTCCTGTGATTTCACTCATGTCGTTCTCGCATTTGGGCGGGATGAAGCGGGGGCCGCGCGGCTGTATTGAACTTCGAGGGCATGGTTCAATGACCGCTGAAAACGGGCTTGCGCTTTTCACGGAACGCCTTGACGGCCTCGGCATGGTCGGCGGTCCGGTTGGACAGGCATTCATAGGCGATGCCGGCATCGAAGTGCGCGTGCAGGAGCGCCTTCAGCGGCAGGTTGGTGGTGATCTTGCTCCAGCGGATCGCCCGCGTTGCGCCCGCGGCCAGGCGTTGCGCCAGCGCGTCCACGGCGGCGTCCAGTTGCGCCCGCGGCATCACTTCGGTCACCAGGCCGATGCGCTCCGCCTCCGTGGCCATCATCAGGTCGCCCGTGAGCAGGTATTTTTTGGCCTTCGCATAACCGACCAGCTGTGGCCAGATCAGGGCGCCCCCGTCGCCGGCGACCAGGCCGACGCTCACGTGCGGGTCGCCGATCCTGGCTTCCTCCGCTGCCAGGACGATGTCGCACAGCAGCGCGAGGCTGGCGCCGAGTCCGGTGGCATGGCCATTGAGCTTGCAGATCAACGGCTTTTCGAGGTCCAGCTGGGAGAACAGGATGTCCTTGCTTTCGCGGGTGGTGCGCTCGAACTCCTCGGGCTCGTCCACGCTGGCCTGCATCCACTCGATGTCCCCGCCGGCGCAGAACGCCGAACCGTTGCCGGTGAGGACGACGATGTCGGAATCGGGATCGCGCTGGACATCGGTGAAGACATGCGACAGTTCCATGTGCAGCCGGCCGTTGACGGCATTGCGCTGCTCCGGACGGTTCAGGGCCACCGTGAGCACGCGGCCCTGACGGCTGAACTGAAGGCATTGATAGGCATCGAAGTTCATGGTGGTGCTTCAGCGGGAGAAAGGACTGGCCACGAAGCGGCGCAGGTGGTGCTCGCTGCCGCCGAGCAGCTGGTCGTCGACGATGACGCGGCGCAGATGGTGGCTGAGGACGTATTCGTCGGTGATGCCGATGCCCCCGTGCAGCTGCACCGCCTCCTGCACCAGCAGCCGCGACTGCTGGCCGATGAAGGCCTTGGCGGCGTGGACATCGCGAGCGGCCGCCTGCGGCCGCGACTGCAGCGAATGCGTGGCCTGGGCCAGCACGGCGCGGCTCTCCGACAGCCGCATCAGCATGTCGACGGCACGATGCTGGATCACCTGGTGCGTGCCGATGGCGGCGCCGAACTGCTGGCGCGTCTTGATGTATCCCAGCGTCAGGTCCATCGCCGCCTCCATGGCGCCGAGTGCGTCCGCGGCGAGCGCCAGTGCGGCCAGCTGATAGGAGTGCTCGCTGGGGCCGGCCTGCAGCGCTTGCGCCTCGCACCCCCCCAGTTGCACGCTGGCGGCGCCGCGGCCATCCAGCAGGGGACAGGTTTGCCGCTCCAGGCCCGCGGCCTGGGCGTCCACCCGGTACCAGCAGGTGCTGCCGTCCGCCCGCACGGCTTCGACCAGCAGGGCGTCGGCGATGTCCGCATCCAGCACCACTTCCTGCCGGCCATGCAGCCGCCCCTCGCGGGCCTGGACCGGAGCGGCCTCGCCGGAGAAGAGGCAGGCAAGGCGCAAGGAACCGTCATTGACGGCCGGCAGCCACTGCGCGCGCTGCGTCTTGTCGCCGTGGTGCATGAGCACGTCGGCGGCGACGAAGCCACTGGAGAGCAAGGGTTCATTGACGAGATGGCGGCCTGCTGCCTGCGCCAGCAGGGCGATGGAGCTGATGCGCAAGCCCAGGCCGCCGTCCTCCTCGCCGGTGGCGACGCCGAGCCAGCCCATCGTCGCCATCTCGCGCCAGGCGTCCGGGTTGAAGCGCCGCAGCACGGCGGAACGGCGCTGCTGCGTGTCGAAGGCGTAGCGCTCGCTCGCGTAGCGTTGCGACGCGTCGGCCAGCGCCGCGTCGGTTTCGTCCAGCCATGGGTCGCGCTTCACAGGCCCAGCTCCGCTTTGGCAATGATGTTGCGCTGGATCTCGTTGGAGCCGCCGTAGATCGTCGCGGCGCGCCCGTACAGGTATTCGCGCATGAAGCCGGCGGTTGCCGCCGGGCCGTCCGGGCTCGCGGGCGAGGCGCGGTGCACGTCGCTCGGGCGGTAAGCCAGGGCCTGCGCGCCCAGCCACTCGATCGTCGCTTCGGCGATGGCCTGCTGCAGCTCGGAACCCCGGATCTTCATGATCGAGGCTTCCGCTCCCGGCGGCGCCGACCCATCCATCTGCCGCGCGGCTTCCAGGCAGAAGGCGCGCAATGCGTGCAGCTTCAATTCCATTTCGGCGATGCGGCGTTCGAACACCTGCTGGTCACGCGCGCGGCCCGTGCCCGCGGCCACCAACGCCTTGAGGTGTTCCAGCTGGCGGATCGACTTGCCGGTCTCGGCGGCGATGACGCGCTCGTTGCCGAGCAGGAACTTGGCGTAGCGCCAGCCGCCCCCTTCCTCGCCCACGAGGTTGGCCACCGGCACCCGCACGTCGTCGAAGAACACCTCGTTCACATGGTGGCAGCCGTCCATGGTCCTGATCGGCCGCACGGTGATGCCCGGCGTCTTCATGTCGACCAGCAGGAAGGAGATCCCCTGCTGGCGCCGTGCTTCCTCGCTGGTGCGCACCAGCAGGAAGATCCAGTCGGCCCACTGCACGTAGGTGGTCCAGGTCTTCTGCCCGTTGACGACGTAGTCGTTCCCGTCGCGCACCGCGCGCGTCTTCAGGCCCGCCAGGTCCGAGCCGGCGCCCGGCTCCGAATAGCCCTGGGCCCACCACTCGGTGCTGGCCAGGATAGTCGGCAGGAAGCGGTCTTTCTGCGCCTGGGAGCCGAAGGTGAAGATGACCGGCCCGACATAGCTGATGCCGAAGGGGATCAGCCAGGGGGCGCCGCTGGCGGCGCTTTCTTCCTCGAAGATGAAGCGCTGCATGGGCGTCCAGTCGCAGCCGCCCCAGGTCCCGGGCCAATGGCCCGCCACCCATCCGCGCGGAATGAGGGAGTGCAGGTAGTCGACATAGTCCTGCTTCTCCAGGAACAGGTTCGCCTGGACTTTCGCGCGCACCTTCGCAGGCAACTCCCGCTCGCAATACAGGCGCACCTCGGCGCGAAATGCGGCTTCACGCTCGGCGAGAGAGGCCGGAGGGCTCATGGGTTTTTTCCGAGGATGCCCTTGATCGGGGCAAGCTGCGAATATGAAAATGAACTCTGGTTCATAATTCATTATCGCCCTCGCACGGGCCCTTCAGCCTAGGGTAAACACCACGGAAAGCGCTAGACTTGCGCGCAGGGACATGAAAGAAAACACATGAAGGGGATCACCGTCAAACTGGCGCCGTCGCCCGAGCGCCGTGTACGCAAGCTCTCGGACGTGGCGCTGCAGGCGCGGGCTCAGAAGACGGCTCGCGTGCGCGAGCAAATGATGACGTCGGCCGCACGCGTTGTTGGCGAATACGGATACCGTGACGCGTCAGTGCAGCGGATCACGGCCGCCGCGGGCTTGGCGCAAGGCACCTTCTATCTGTACTTCGCCTCCCGGCAGGCCTTGTTCGACGAGTTGCTGCCCCACTTCGGCCTCGCAATGCTGGAGGCGGTGCGGGTTCGGTCCGAAGGCACCCACGGCTTCTTCGACCTTGAAGAGATCGGGATGAAGGCCGTCGTCGAGTACCTGGTCGAGAACCCGTGGTTCTGGCGACTTCTGAACGAGGCGGAGGTGGAAGCGCCGCTCGCCTGGCAGCGCCATCACGACGAGGTCACGCGACGATACGTGCGCTTTCTAAAACGCGCCCGCCTTGGCGGCGAATTGAAGGGATACAGCGAAAAGGAGCTGGGCACGCTCGCGCAGTTGCTGATCGCTGCCCGTGACTACATCTATCGCAGCCATC
This sequence comes from Ramlibacter sp., assembly GCA_028292195.1. GTDB lineage: Bacteria > Pseudomonadota > Gammaproteobacteria > Burkholderiales > Burkholderiaceae_C > Ramlibacter. The sequence continues at coordinate 17,384 of JAQGMU010000169.1, forward strand.
TCACCTCGCATGATCCTGAGAAGAAGGTTCCTGCCGCCCTCATCAAGACTTATCGCAAGTTCATCGAGAAGGGATTGGCCGGTGAGGTCTCGCGCGAGCGGCCATGACAAGACCTTGCCAATCCGCGGCCGAACGCAAACAATCGAAGGACGAACCCGCCAAGCTCGCGGCCCTCAGGGCGGAACTGGACGCCTTCATCGCGCGCCACTTTGAAAACAATTTGGTGCGGCAGCAGTACCTGATGACAAGGGCGACGAAGAAGTAGTTCGCCTCGACGCCGTCTTGGCAGTCGTCAAAAGAGCGATACACAAACGCGCGGCGTCCGCCATTGGCTGCGGATTCAGCCGGTCGATGCAACAATCCGCGGCAGACAACGATCTGCATGCGATGCGCAAGAAGCCGGCTGCCCTGTTCCTCGACCTGCTCCGCCCCGCCCGGCGCATCGTCCTGAGTTCCTACGTCGCCAACGGCATGGTCGCGGCGCTCGGCCTGCTGCTCGTCACGGTGCTCGTCCACCTGTTCCTCGGCCCGGCCGCAGCCGCGGCCGCCACGGTGGGCGCCATCGTCGTCACCCCGCCGGACCAGCCGGCGCCGCGGCGCGGCAAGTTCACGCACTTCCTGCCGGCCGTGTTGATCGGCATCCCGCTGTTCCTCGCCACCGGCCTGCTGCGGCAGTCTCCCCTGGCGCTCATGCTGCTGCTGGGGGGCGCGACCTTCTTCGCCTTCCTCGGCGCGGCCTGGGGCCGGCGTGGCCTGCCGGTGTCGGTCTCGGTGATGTTTTCCATGGTGTTCGCGCTGGCGGCGCCGGCGCCGGTGGATTTCGACCAGGCGCTGCGCGAGACGCTGGCCTTCGCGCTGGGCGCCTGGTGCTACATCCTGTGGGGCACCGTGGCCAACTCGCTCCTAAACGCGCGCTACCGCGTACTGGCGCTGGCCGATTCGCTGTCCGCCGTCGCCGCCCTGATGCGCACCCAGGGCCTGCATTTCACGATGCCCCCCGAAGCGCAGCGGCGCACCGCGCTGGTGGGCCGCCTCATGAAGCAGCAGGCGGCACTGGCGGACCAGCTGCAGGCGGCGCGCAACATCCTGCTGGAAGCGCCGGAGACCGCGCGCCGCCTGCAGCTGGCCGGCATGCTGATGCAACTGCTGGACATGCGCGATCACCTGGTCGCCTGCGCCCTGGACCTCGACGCGCTGCGCGGCGCGCCGGGACAGCAGGACTTGCTGCGGGAGCTCGGGACCGAGCTGCAGGCGCTGGCGGGCGACCTCGAACAGCTGGCCGAGTCCCTCATGCTGGGTCGCGAGGCGCAACCATTCGTGCATGGGCGGCCGGCGCTGGCCGCCGCGGCGGCGCAGGCACCCGCGCCTACCGGTGAAGAGATCCATGCGCCGCCGCCCGAGCTGCTGGCTGGCGCGTTGGCGCGGCGCGTCGGCTATGTCCACGACGAGGTGGCGCGGCTGGTGGCGCTCGCACGCGGCGAAAGCGCGCCCGACGTCGCCGTCGTGCGCACCGCCTGGGAGCTATTCGTGAGCCCGACGCAATGGACGTGGCGGCCCTTCCTGACGCTGTGGAGCTGGGACGCGCCACCCCTGCGGCACGCGATCCGCGCCGCACTGGCCATCACGGCCGGCTATGCCGTGGGCTGGGCCCTGCCCTGGGGCTCGCACGAGTACTGGATCCTGTTGACCATCGTCGTGGTGCTGCGAGGCAGCCTGGCCCAGACGCTGGAGAGGCGCAACAGCCGCGTGGCCGGCACCTTGCTCGGGTGCCTGCTGGCCGGCGCTCTGCTGAGCGCGCAACTGCCGCCGCCGCTTCTGCTGTTGCTGGTCGCCGGCGCGCAGGGCATTGCCCATGCCTTCGCGCTGCAACGCTATCTCGTGACCGCCGTTTCGGCCACCGTGCTCGCCCTCGTGCAGGCTCACCAGCTGGCGCCGGACGTTTCGCCGGTGTTCGAGGTCGCCGAGCGCGTGCTGGACACGCTGATCGGCGTGTCCATCGCGTGGGTCTTCAGTTATGTGCTGCCCTCCTGGGAGCGCACGCAGGTCGGCGCCCTGGTGGCGCGCACCCTGGCGGCGCAGGAGAAGCACGCGCAGCTCGCGCTCGCCCTGGCGCAGCCGCAGGCGGGCGACAACCACCCGGAGCTGGCCTGGCGCCTGGCCCGCCGCGAGGCCTACGACAGCCTGTCTGCCCTGGTGCAGGCGGTGCAACGCTCGCTGTCGGAGCCGCGCGCCGTGCGCCCGCCGCTGCAGGACCTGGAGCGGCTGCTGGGACACGGCTACCAGTTGCTGGCGCAGCTCACCGCCA
>JAQGMU010000246.1 GCA_028292195.1 Ramlibacter sp.
CGCCCGTTTCGGCGGCGTGCACGGCCTCGTCAACAACGCCGGCATCACCCGCACCGCCATGATCGACAAGATGACGGTGGAGCAATGGCAGCAGGTGATCGACGTCAACCTCACCGGTGTCTTCAACTGCCTGCAGATCGTCGGGGCCGACATGAAGCGCCGCGCCGGGGCTGGTGAGAAGGATCCCGGCGTGATCGTCAACGTTTCGTCCGACGCGGGCCGCAAGGGCACCATCGGCCAGATCAACTACGGCGCCGCCAAGTCCGGCGTGCTGGGCCTGACCATGAGCGCCGCGCGCGAGTGGGGCCGCTACGGCATCCGCGTGAACAGCGTGGCCTATGGCGTGGTCGCCACCGAGATGACGGAAACGGTGCGCAGCGAGAAGTTCCGCGACAAGTACCTGGCCAACATCCCCCTGGGCCGCTTCGTGGAACCCGACGAGGCGGTGAAATCCATCGCCTTCCTGGTGTCCGACGCCAGCAGCTTCATCACGGGCCAGCACCTTTCGGTCAATGGCGGCTCGCACATCACGGCCTGAAGCAGGATGGCATTGAATCCAAGGCTGTTGCAGCCGCGCAGCGTGGCCGTCGTCGGCGCGTCCGACGACACCGGCAAGATGCGCGGCAAGATCCTGCGCTGCCTGAAGGACGCGGGCTTCCGCGGCGCGATCTACCCCGTCAACCCGGGCGGCCATGAAACGATCCAGGGCCTGAAGGCCTATGCCGGCCTGCAGGCCCTGCCCGAGGTGCCGGACCTGCTGCTGGTCGGCATCCCGGGCGCCGGTGTCCCGGCCGTGCTGGAAGAAGCGGCGGCGCTCGGCTGCGGCGGCGCCGTGGTGTTCTCGTCCGACGTTGTGGCGGCCGACATGGAGCGCGCCCTGGCCGCGGCGCGGGCTCGCGGCATGAGCGTGCTGGGTCCCAATACCGAAGGCTTCTACCTGCCCAAGGCCGGCCTCGCTGCCACCTTCGCCCACGTGGTGGAGGAATGCACGGCGCATCCGCCGCCGCCGCGCAAGTCGCTGCGGCCGGTGGCGGTGGTGTCGCAAAGCGGCGGCATCGGCTTCTCCCTGTTCGGCCGCGGCGTCGCCGCGCACCTGGACCTTCACAGCGTGGTCACCACCGGCAACGAGGGCGACCTGGAAGTGCTGGACTTCATCGAGCACCTGGTGGATGGTGGCGAAGCCGGCGTCATCCTGCTGTTCATCGAGGGCCTGAAGGACGCGCGCCGCTTCGCGGCCGTGGCAGCCAAGGCAGCTGCGAAGCAGGTCCCGATCGTCGTGATGAAGGTGGGGCGCTCGGAAGCCGGCCAGCGGGCCGCCGTGTCCCACACCGCGCACCTGGCCGGCGCCGATGCCGCCTACGACGCGGTGTTCGAGCGCCATGGCGTGCTGCGGGTGTTCGATGCCGAGGAGATGCTGGCGGCGGCCGCGGCGCTGTCGCTTTTTCCCTTCATGCAGGACGGCCGGACGGCAGTGGTCACCACCTCCGGCGGCGCCGGCGGCTGGGCCGCCGACCTGCTGTCGGCGCAAGGCCTGACATTGCCCGCGCTGAGCCCGCAGCTGCAACAGGAGCTGCTGCAGCACATGCCGGCCTACGGCTCGCCCGGCAATCCGGTCGACACCACGGTCGCCGTCATGGAGCACAAGGGCAAGGGCATGCTGGGCGTGATCGCCGCGCTGGCCCGTTCCGGCGAGGTCGACGCCGTGCTGGTCAACATGGGCCTGGGCACCAAGGGCCGGGTCGCCGGCATGGCGCCGGAACTGAAGCCGCTGCTGGAAAGTAGCGCGCTGCCGGTGCTGTTCCACTCGCACATCACGCCCTCGGCGGAGAACCTGGGCGCGCTGGCCGACATCGGTACCCACGGCTTTCCGTCCTTCCGTGCCTGCGCGGCGGCGCTCGATGCGCTGCGCCGCTATGGGCAGTTCCAGCAGCGTCGAGCGCAGGCAAGCGATGCGGTCACGCGAACCGTGCAGCCGTCCCCGTTGCTGCGCCCGGGCCGGCTGCAGCCCGGTGTGCTCGGCGAGGCCGACACCCGCGGACTGCTCGCGCACTACAAGGTCCCGGTGCCGCCGAGCACGCTGGCGCAGAACGCCGAGGACGCCCTCACCGCCGCGCGGGACATGGGTTTCCCGGTGGTGCTGAAGATCCAGTCGCCGGACATCGCGCACAAGACCGAGGCCGGCGGCGTCGAGCTGCACGTTCAGGCCGACAGCTTGAAGGAAGCGCATGCGCGCCTGATGGGCAACGTGAAGCGCCATGCGCCCACCGCCCGCATCGAGGGTGTGCAGGTGCAGAAGATGATGCCGCCCGGCCACGAACTGGTGGTGGGCCTGGTGAACGACGTGGATTTCGGGCCGCTGGTGATGCTCGGTTTCGGCGGCATCTACGTCGAGGTGTTGAAGGACGTGGTGTTCGCGCCGCCGCCGATCGGGCGCGCGGAAGCCCTGCGCATGATCGACAGCCTCAAGGCGTCCGCGATCCTGAAGGGCGCGCGTGGCCGTCCCGAGGCCGATCTCGAGGCCTTGGCCGATTTCCTGGGCGCGGTGGCGCAGCTGGCCGCCGATGGCGACGGTGTCATCGACCAGGCCGATTTCAATCCCGTGCTCGTCTACCCCAAGGGGCAGGGCGTGGTGGCGGTGGATGCGCTGGTGTCCGTGGGCGCCGGCGCGAAAGAAGGACAGCATGTCTGAAGACAAGACCCCCCTGGGCATCGACGCCCAGTTCCAGCGCCACCTCGACGAGGGGCGCTTCATGCTCCAGCGCAGCCGCAAGAGCGGCCGCGCCTTTTATTACCCGCGGGTAGCCGAGCCCGGCACCGGCGCCACCGACCTGGAGTGGTTCGCCCCCAGCGGCCGCGGCGTCGTCTACTCGACGACCGTGGTGCGCACCAGGCCGCCGGCCGAGCCGTACAACGTGGCGCTGGTCGACCTCGAGGAAGGTCCGCGCGTGACTACCCGCGTGGTCGGCATCCCGCCTTCGGATGTGCGCATCGGCCTCAAGGTGCAGGCGCGCATCGAGCAGGTGGACGGCAAGGCGCTGCTGGTGTTCGCACCCGAAGGGAGCGCGGCATGAGCGCCATGAACTTCCCGCGCGGCAAGACCGCCGTGGTCGGCGCCGCCACCTACGGCATGGGTTCCGCGCCGGGCCACGAAGCGATCGACCTGGCTGTGCACGCGAGCCTGAAGGCCCTGGCCGACGCCGGCCTGCAGCCGTCCGACGTCGACGGCCTGTTCACCACACTGCCGCAAGACCCGTTCTCGTCGCTGTCGATGGCGGAGTACTTCGGCATCCATCCCAAGGTCACCGACAACAGCCGCACCGGCGGTTCCTCGTTCCAGATCCAGGCCATGTGGGCCGCGCTGGCGCTGGAGGCCGGCCTGTGCGACGTCGCGCTGATCACCTACGGCAGCAACCAGCGCTCCGCGTCCGGGGGCCTGGTCAGCAGCGGGGGCACGCCGATCGTCTACGAGCACCGCTACAAGCCGATGAACCCGCCGTCGTCGTATGCCATGGCGGCGGCGCGCCACATGCACCAGTACGGCACCACGCGCAAGCAACTCGCCGAAGTGGCGGTGGCGGCGCGCAAGTGGGCGCAGCTCAATCCCGAGGCGTTCATGCGCGACGATCTGGGCATCGACGACGTGCTCGCCGCGCGCATGGTCTCCGACCCGCTGACGGTGCGCGACTGCTGCCTGGTCACCGACGGCGCCGCCGCGGTAGTGATGGTGCATGCGGACCGCGCGAAGGACTTTCCACGCAAGCCGGCCTACCTGCTCGGATCGGCTTCGGCGAGCTGGCATCGCTCCATCGCCAACATGCCGGACCTGACGGTGACGGCGGCCAGGGAAAGCGGCGCGCGCGCCTATGCGCAGGCGGGCGTGGCCGCGAAGGACATCGACGTCGCGATCCTCTACGACGCCTTCACCATCAACACCATCCTGTTCCTGGAGGACCTGGGGTTCTGCGCCAAGGGCGAGGGCGGCGCTTTCGTCGACAACGGCGGCATCGCGCCCGGCGGCCGGCTCGCGGTGAACACCAATGGCGGAGGCTTGTCGTGCGTGCACCCTGGCATGTACGGCCTGTTCACCATGGTGGAAGCGGTGGAGCAGGTGCGCGGCACGGCCGGCGCGCGCCAGGTGGCGGGCGCCGAGCTGGCGATCGCGCACGGCAATGGCGGTGTGCTGTCCAGCCAGGCGACGGCGATCTTCGGGGCGGAGGAAACCCTGTGAGTGCAGGCATCAATCGCCGCCAGGCAGTGGCCCTGGCCGCCGGCGTATCGCTGGGCGGCCTCGCGCGCGCGGCCGGCTATCCCGAACAGCCGATCAAGATGGTGGTGGCCTTCCCGGCCGGTGGTGGCCCGGACCTGCTGGCGCGCACCCTGGCCGAGGCGTTGCGCAGTGCCAAGGGCTGGAACGTCCTGGTGGTCAACCGGCCAGGCGTGGGCGGCAACCTCGGCACTGGCGAGGTCGCGAAAGCGGCGCCGGACGGCTACACCGTGCTGTTCGGGCACGTGGGCGCGCTGGCCGTGAACTCCACGCTCTTCAAGCAACTGCCCTTCGACCCGCTGAAGGACTTCGCGCCGGTCGGCATGATCGCCACTTCGCCGCTGGTGATGGTGACCGGAAGCACCAAGCCCTACCAGTCGCTGCGCGATCTGCTGGCCGAGGCGAAGAAGCGGCCGGGCGAGGTGAGCGTGGGCTTCTCCGGCAGCGGCACGCTGTCGCACCTGAGCAGCACGCAACTGGCAACGGCGGCGCAGGTGAAGCTTGCGCTGGTCCCGTACAAGGGCGCTTCGCAGGGCCTGATTGACGTCGTGGGCGGCAACATCGACGCCTACGTGTCTTCGCTCGCTTCGCTGCTGGGGCACGTGCAGGGCGGCAAGGTGCGGGCGCTCGCGATCACCTCTGCGCAACGCTCGCCTGAACTGCCTGCGGTGGCGACGGTGGCCGAACAGGGTTATCCGGGCTTCGAAGCCGTGACCTGGTTCGGCCTGGTGGCCCCGGCCGCCACACCACCGGCCATCGTCGCGGAATTCAATGCCGCTTTGCAGTCGGCCTTGAAGAGCCCGGCGGTCATCGAGAAATTCCGCGTCGACGGCTCCCTGCCGGTGGCCAGCTCGCCGGAAGCCTTCGGCCGCTTCCTGCGCGCGGAAACCACGCGCTGGGGCAAGGTCGTGCGCGACGCGGGCGTCGAGCCGCAATAGATGAACGAGTACATGAAGACGGCGACCACCGTCGACTGGGATTCGATCAACGAGAACCGGCCGGCGTGGAACGCACGCTGGAACAAGACCGTCGAGCGCTGACCGGCCCAGGCTGCTTCAGAATCCAGTCCCGGTCGGATCTCCGGGTCTTTGCGGCATCGCATCGCTGCGTCAGCCATTTCCCACATGCCGCAGGCCGAGGCAGGAGTACCTTCGGGGTGCACCAGGAACGACGCCATGGCGGACACATCGCCCGGGCCGGCGCCCGGCCGGCCATCCCACATCTGCGCCCTCACCGACAGCGAGGAGTACGAGGACGCACTGCTTCCCCCTTTCCAGGAGACGGAATGAACGCGGATGTCATGCACGCCTGTGCCTTCTTCGACAGCGCCGAGGCCGAATACCGGGCGCTGGTCCCCTTCGTCCGCGAATGCCTGCACGCCGGCGGCCGCTGCGTGCATTTCTTCGACCGCGCGGACAAGACCCGGCGGCTGCAGCGGCTGGCGCAGGTGGCCGAGCTCGGCCAGGCCGCCGCCGACGGCCAGTTCGAGCTCCTCGACTGGGAGGAAACCTACCTGCGCGGCGGCCGTTTCGACGCCGACGCGACGCTGGCCCTCGTGGGGGAGCTGTTCGGGGACCGGCACGGCTTTCCCTGGACCTGGGGCTGGGGCGACATGGAGTGGGCGCAGACCGGGCAGCCGGGCTCCGAGCAGATCATCGAATACGAGAGCCGGCTCAACACCGTGCTGCAGCCGGGCGCCGACCGGGTGGTGTGCGCCTACGACGTGCGCCGCCACGATGCCACCATGGTCATGGACATCCTGTGCGCGCACCCCATGGTGATGACCGCCGGCAGCTTGCGCCCGAATCCGCTGTTCGTGCCCCCGCAGCGCTTCCTGCCGGCCTACCGCGAGCGCCGCGCGCGGCAGGGCCGGCGCGCGCCGCATGGCGGTGCTGCCTGACTGCCATGGAGTCCTCGGCCCCGGCCGTCACCGTGGTCCTCGCCGACGACCACGACCTCGTCCGTTTGGGCCTGAAGGCGCTGCTGGCCACCATTCCCGGCATCCAGGTGGTGGGCGAGGCGCGCAACGGCAACGAGCTGCTGGCCTACCTCGCCTCGAACCCGCACCCGGACGTGGTCATCACCGACCTCGCCATGCCGGGGCTGGACGGGCTGGCCGCGATCGGCGTGATCCGCGCCCGCTATCCGCAGCTGCGCGTGCTGGTGGTGTCCATGTACGACTCGGTGGATTTCGTCAAGCGCGCGGTGGCAAGCGGCGCCAACGGCTACGTCGTGAAGGATGCGCCGCCCGAGGAGCTGGAGCGGGCGCTGCAAGCCGTGATGGCGAATGGCGCGTATTTCAGCAGTTCCGTGACGCACCGCCTGCTGCAGCCCCAGGATCCGACGGCGGCCGAGCTCCTGACCGAACGCCAGCTGGAGATCCTGACGCTGCTGGCGGCCGGCCGGACTTCCAAGCAGATCGGCTGGGAGCTGGGGCTCAGCCCCAAGACCGTGGACGTGCACCGCGCGCGCATCATGCAGCGCCTGGGCATCGCCGACGTGGCGAGCCTCGCGCGCTATGCCGTGCGGCAGGGCCTGGTGAAACCCTGAGCCGGGAGCGGCAAGGACTTTCCTAACGCGCGTAAAGCGTTGGCCTAATCCCCGGGCGGCGCGCGCCCGTATCTTCTAGTTGCAAGCGGCCCGCCCCGGTGCCGCGACCGGCTTCCCATGAAACGATTTTCCTTCACCCTTGCCGTGCGGCGTGCGGCCCGCCTGCTGCGCCCCCCGGCTGGCGCCCGCCTTGCGCCCCAGGAAAGCCTGGTGCCCCTGCCGGGCGGCTACTTCGTGGCGGCCTATGCCGCACCCGCGCGGGACCGGCGCCGCTTCGTCGCCTATGCCAAGGCCTGCCGCGGACCGGCCGCCAGCTACTGGCAGGCGACCGGGTGCTTCGCCAAGTTTGCCGGCGAAGGCGAGCACGAATCCGCCGCCGGCGCCTTGGCCGACGCGATGGGAGTGGCCCTCATGTCGCTGATGAACGTCGGCTGCCTGGCGCCCCAGCCCGCGGGCCATCCCGGAAGGCCCCCGTGCTCATGACCAACCCCCGCGGCGAGACCGCAAGCCCTGAACCGACGCCGCGGCCGCGCGCCGCGCCCCGGCCCCGCCGCGCCGGAATCCTGGCGCTGGTGGTGGACGACGATCCGGTGGCGCGCAGCTGGCTGGGCGCCGTTCTCAAACCGCACGTGCGCGAGATCGTCACCGCCACCGATGGCGACGAGGCCTGGGCGCTGCTCGCCGCCGGCCTGCGGCCCGAGGTGTGCTTCGCGGACGTGGTGATGGAACGCATGGGCGGTCTGGAACTGCTGCGCCAGGTGCGCGCCGACCCGCTGTTCGACGACCTGCCCTTCATCCTCGTGTCGGTGGCGGCGCAACGTGACGCGGTCGAGGAGGCCTCGGCGCGACAGGCCTCGGCCTACCTGCTCAAGCCCTTCTTCGCGGCCCAGGCGCGCTGCGTGATGGCCGCGGTGGTGCGCGAATGCCGGCTGGCGCGGGCGGAACATTTCCTGCTGACGCTGCGCCGGCTCGGCCTGGACCTGGAGGCGCTGGACGGGGAAATGCGCGCCTTGCGCGCGGCGCTGCTGGCGCCGCCTTCCGTGGACACGGACTGGGCGCAGCTGCGGTCCGGCGCCCGGCGGCTGGGCCTGAACCGGTGCGCCGGGCTGCTGG
>JAQGMU010000689.1 GCA_028292195.1 Ramlibacter sp.
GCGCAGGCCTCCGCGCGCCGGCAACACGTCTTGGTCACCGACAACCGAGCCAGCTCGTCTTTCACCGCTGCGGTCATCGTCACCCGCTGGCCCTCCTCCCGCAGGTCAACTCACCCGTTTCTGCGACGCTGCCCGGTACGACTTAGTTGATCGGCTACGCCCAGGTTTCGGGTGTAGACCGGGATCGTGCCTGACAACTCGACGCAGTGCATGCTGCGGGGCTGGGGTGCGGGTGTCGATCGCCGATCAGCGTCTCACGCATTCCTCACCTGGCGCCGTGCCTGGTGTATCGGCCTGGTCTTTGACCCCTGAATCCGGGTGGCCATTACGGCCTCGAATCCACTCCCGGCATCCTGCTAAAGACCACCAGCGGCAAAATTCCGGACAACTCGAGTCCCGCCTCTGAGATGCGAAAGGGACTACCGCTACCCAGGCGCTGGCCCTGGCTACGTGGCCACCCCACCTCTAGTGACACCCCTGGGTTATGAAGGGCGATCGCTGCTGCGACGACGCGCCGCCCTGTGCGCCGTCCGGGACGCGCCGGCGCCGAGGCGCGCTCGCTCCTGCTCAACGGCCACCTCGACGTCGTGCCCAGCGGCGATCCCGCGCTCTGGTCGCATCCGCCGTTCACCGCCACGACGGTCGACGGCTGGATGGTCGGGCGCGGCGCGGGGGACATGAAGAGCGGCTGGGCGATGGCCGTCCTCGCGCTGTCGGCGCTGCTCGAGGTCGGCGAGCCGGCCGGCGACCTGACGTTCGTCGGCGTCATCGAGGAGGAGTGCACGGGCAACGGCACGCTGGCCAGCGTGCGCGCCGGCGTGCTCGCGGACTCCGTCCTCGTCGTCGAGCCGACCGATCTGACGCTCATGACCGCGGGCATCGGCGTGCTGTGGCTGGACGTCGAGGTCGTCGGCACCCAGGGCCACGCGCTGGCGGCGCCCGACGGCGTCAGCGCGCTCGAGGCGGCCATCGACGTGATCGCCGCGCTGCGCACCGTCACCGAGGAGCTCAACGCCGACCAGGACCCGTCGCGCTACCACCTCAACATCGGCACGTTCGGCGCCGGCGAGTGGCGCTCGACCGTGCCCGGCACCGCGGTGCTCGGCGTGCGCATCGGCTTCCCGGAGGACTGGGATCCCGACGACGGGCAGCGCTTCGTCACCGAGCGCCTGACGGTCGCGCTCGCCGACCACCCGTGGCTGAGCGAGCATCCGCCGGCGATCACGCCCAGCGGCTTCCGGGCGCGCGGGTACACCCTGGCCGACGGCAGCGACATCGCCGAGGAGCTGGCCGCCGCGCACCACGCCGTCCACGGCACCCGACCGGAGACCGTCGCGACCAACGGCACGACCGACGCCCGGTTCTACGTCAACGAGGGCGCGGTCCCGGCCCTCTGCTACGGCCCGCGCACCCGCGGGATGCACGGCGTCGACGAGGCGGTCGAGCTCGACAGCATCGTCGCCGGCGCCCGCGTCCTGGCGCGGTTCATGGCCTCCTGGCTGGACACGCCGAAGGCGCCGGCCGCATGAGCGCCGCGGCCGGCAACGGCGACCTGGGGCTCAGCCTGCGGCTCGGCGAGGTGGGCACCGCGCTCGCGCCGCTGAAGATGCGCGGCACGGCCGAGCAGATCGCCGACCGGCTGGTCACGGCGATCGCCCTGGGGGAGTTCGTGCCGGGCCAGCGCCTGCCGACCGAGCGCGAGCTCGCCCAGCAGCTGGCCGTCAGCCGCACCTCGGTCCGCGAGGCGCTGCACCGCCTCGCCGGCGCCGGCTACGTCGAGATCCTGCGTGGTCGCAACGGCGGCGCCTACGTGCGTCAGAGCTGGGGCCCCGGCTCGGCCGCGACCGTGCGGCGCACCCTGTCGCCGAACTGGGCCGACTTCGAGGCGCTCTTCGACCTGCGCACGCTGATCGAGGGACTGATCGCGCGGACCGCCGCCGCGCGCCACACCGACAGCGACGTGGCCCCGATCCGCGACGCGCTCGCCGCCTATGTCGCGGCGCCCGATCGCGAGGCGTCGCGCGCCGCCGACCAGGCGCTGCACTCGGCGATCGCCGGCGCCACCGGCAACCCCTACCTCGCGCGCATGTCGCACCAGATCCGCTCGCAGGTGAGCCTGGGCTTCCAGGCGGAGCCCTACAGCGACGAGCTCCGCACGCTCGCCCTCACGCAGCACGCGCGGCTGGCCGAGGCCGTCCTGGAGCGGCGCGCAGCCGAGGCCGCGACGATCGCCGCCGACCACTTCGGCCTGACCGAGCGCGCGCTGCGCGAGGTGCTCAAGCGCGCCGAGGCGGAGGACCCCGAGGCATGAGCGCGCGCACGAGCTTCCTGCTGCGGCGCCTGACGCTGACGGTCCCGACGCTGCTGGCGATGAGCGTGTTCGTGTTCCTGCTCATCCGGCTGGTCCCGGGCGATCCGGTGCGCACGATGCTCGGCTTCCGCGCGACGCCGGAGAACGTGGCGACCGTCCGGGCGCAGCTGCACCTCGACGAGTCGCTGCCCGCGCAGTACTTCGCGTGGCTGACCGGTCTGTTCTCCGGCGACCTCGGACAGGACTACATCTCGGGCGTCTCGGTCAGCACGCTGATCGGCCAGCGGCTGCCGGTCACCGGCGAGCTCGTGCTGCTGGCGATGCTCTTCGGCGTCGTCGTCGGGGTGCCGCTCGGCGTCCTGGCCTCGCGCGGGCACCGCTGGACGCGCCGGTTCGCCGACGGCTTCGTGGTGGCCGGGGTCTCGGTGCCGGACTTCTGGCTGGGCACGCTCCTGGTGCTGCTGTTCACCGCGACGCTCGGCTGGCTGCCGCCGTCGGGCTGGTCGCCGCTGAGCGACGGCCTCTGGCAGAACCTGCGCTACATGCTGCTGCCGGCGCTCGCGCTGGGCATCGGCGAGGCGGCCTACATCACGCGGACGACCAAGAGCGCGATGCTGCAGGTGCTCGGCGAGCCGTTCGTGCAGTTCCTGCGGGCCAAGGGCCTGCGCGACCGCGACATCGTCTTCCGCCACGCGCTGCGCAACGCCGCGCTGCCGATCGTCACCGTAGTCGGCATCCAGTTCGGCGTGCTGCTCGGTGCCGCGATCGTCGTCGAGACGATCTTCGGCCTGCCCGGCCTCGGGCGCCTGGTGGTGACCGCGATCACCCAGCGCAACTACACCGTGGTGCAGGGCGGCGTGCTGGTCATCGCCACGCTGTTCATCTTCATCACGCTGCTGACCGACCTGCTCTACGGATGGCTGGACCCGCGCGTGGAGGAGTCCTCGTGAGCGTCCAGGCGCCGCCCGTTCCCGCGCCGGCGCGCCGCGCCGGTGTTGGCGCCCGCGCCCGCAC
>JAQGMU010000269.1 GCA_028292195.1 Ramlibacter sp.
GAGCACGCGCACATCCTGCGTCCCGGCTACGCCATCGAGTACGACTACTTCGACCCGCGCGAGCTGAAGAACAGCTTCGAGACCCGGTCCATCGCCGGCCTGTTCTTTGCTGGCCAGATCAATGGCACCACCGGCTACGAGGAAGCGGCGGCCCAGGGCTTGTTCGCCGGCATCAACGCCGCGCTGCTGGTGAAGGGCGAGGCGTCCTGGTTGCCTTCGCGCGACCAAGCCTACCTGGGCGTGCTGGTCGACGACCTGATTGCCAAGGGCGTGACCGAGCCCTATCGCATGTTTACCAGCCGGGCCGAGTTCCGGCTGCAGCTGCGCGAAGACAACGCCGATTTGCGGCTGACCGAGGACGGCCGCCGGCTGGGACTGGTGGACGATGCCCGCTGGGACGCCTTCAGCCGCAAGCGCGATGCTGTTTCACGTGAAACAGAGCGGCTCAAGGCGACCTGGGTGAACCCCCGGATCGTCTCGGCGGGTGAGGCACAGCGAGTGCTGGGCACATCGATGGAGCATGAATACAACCTGGGCGAATTGCTGCGCCGTCCGGACGTCCGCTATGAAGCGCTGATGTCGCTGGAATCCGGCCGCTGGGCGGGCACCGCTGTTTCACGTGAAACACTGGGCACCCTGTACGCGCCGGTGGTGGAGCAGATCGAGATCGCGGCCAAGTATTCGGGCTACATCGAGCGGCAGAAAGATGAAGTTCAGCGCGCCGCCCACTACGAGAACCTGAAGCTGCCGGCGGAGCTGGACTATATGCAGGTCCCGGCGCTGAGCATCGAGGTCCGGCAGAAGCTGAGCAAGCACCGGCCGGAGACCCTCGGCCTGGCTTCCCGGATCTCGGGCGTGACCCCGGCTGCGATTTCGCTGCTGCTGGTCCACCTGAAGAAGAACAAGTTCAAGGGCTTTGCCGAAGCGGCGAACCAGACCGGCCAAGCCGCCGCATGATCAGCAGCGCCGAAAGGGAAGGGCAGTTGCGGGTCGGCTGTCGGGAGCTCGGCCTGGAGCCCACGGACCAGCAGGTCAGCCAGCTGCTCGCCTACCTGGACCTGATCGCCAAGTGGAACAAGGTCTACAACCTGACCGCCGTCCGCCCGGATGAAATGCTGGGCCAGCACCTGCTGGACAGCCTGGCGGTGATCGGGCCGCTGCGCCGGCAGATCGGGGGCAAGACGGCCCGCCTGCTGGACGTCGGCTCCGGCGCCGGGCTGCCCGGCGTGGTCATCGCCGTTTGCTGCCCCGAAATTCAGGTCGACTGCGTGGACACGGTGGGCAAGAAGGCGGCTTTCATCCAGCAAGCCGCTGCCCAGCTGTTGGTGTCCAATCTGCGCGGGATGCACGACCGGGTGGAAAACCTGGCGGGACCATACGATGTGATTGCCTCCCGGGCCTTCGCCTCGCTGCCGGACTTCGTCCGCTGGTCGAACGGCGCGCTGGCTGAGCACGGCGTCTGGTTGGCGATGAAGGGCAAACGGCCCGATGCCGAGCTGGCTGAGCTGCCGCCTGAAGCTGAAGTGTTTCACGTGGAACAGTTGAGCGTGCCCGGCCTGGACGCTGAACGCTGCATCGTCTGGATGCGCAAACCGCCCAGTGCGGAAAGCGCCACAGGGCTGCCGGCGGGCGGGCGGTAAACTCAGCCTTCATCCCTGAGGGTTCCGCATGTTTGGCGTTGCTGACTACGGCGCGTTCGTCGCCGCGATCCTGATTTTTCTCGCCATTCCAGGGCCGGGCAACCTGGCACTGATCACCTCCACCAGCAAGGGCGGCATCCGCGGCGGCCTCGGCGCCACCTTCGGCGTGATCGCGGGCGACCAGGTGCTGATGTGGGCTGCGGTGGCGGGCGTCGCCACTTTGCTGGTCACCTATCCGGTCGCCTTCCAGGCGGTGCAGTGGCTCGGCGCCGCCTACCTGGCCTGGCTGGGCGCCCGGATGCTGCTGGCCAAGCCGGGCGCCAAGCCGGTCTTGAACATCGAGCCACGCCACTATTTCAAGCAGGCCTTCTTCATCACGCTGCTGAACCCCAAGGCCATCGTCTTCTACATGGCCTTCTTCCCCCTCTTCATAGCTCCGGACCGGCATCAGGGCCTGGCCACCTTCGGCGCGATGGCGGTGACGATCGCCGTGCTCACCTTCGGCTACGGCCTGGCCGCAGTCTTGCTCACCCACTTCCTGGCGGAGCGCATGCGCGCCAACCCGCTGATCGGCCGCGTGCTCGAAAAGCTCGCCGGCACCTTCCTCATCGGCTTCGGCATCAAGCTCGCGGTCTCGAAATAACAGAACCACATGGCCAAGATCTTTTGCGTTGCCAACCAGAAGGGTGGAGTCGGCAAGACGACCACCACCGTCAACCTCGCCGCCGGCCTGGCGAAGGTGGGGCAGCGGGTGCTGATGGTGGACCTGGACCCGCAGGGCAATGCGACCATGGGCTCGGGCGTCGACAAGCGCCAGCTGAAGCTCACGGTGTACGACGTGCTGCTGGAGTCCGCCACCATCGTCGAAGCGCGCGTGCGCAGCGACCGGCTGATCGAAGCCGGCTGCTCCTATGACGTGCTGGGCGCCAATCGCGAACTGGCCGGCGCCGAGGTGGAGCTGGTGGACGTGGAGCGGCGCGAGCGCCGCCTGAAGGAGGCGCTGGCCAAGGTCGCCTCCGACTACGACTTCATCCTGATCGACTGCCCGCCCTCGCTTTCCATGCTGACGCTGAACGGCCTGTGCGCCGCCCACGGCGTGATCGTGCCGATGCAGTGCGAGTACTTCGCGCTCGAGGGCCTGTCGGACCTGGT